>NZ_JBHWWX010000005.1:0-174008 GCF_042730335.1 Rhodococcus sp. NPDC060084 | reverse complement strand
TTATGTGAATAAGAGACAGCCCTTGGGGGAGGGTCACCACCTGCACACAGAAACGCGGGCCCAGCAGCGACGCTGCTGGGCCCTCGTTGTCGTCGAGTGTGGGGGAGTCAGGGCTCTCGTCCGTACGGGTCCACCGGCAACGCGTCGTTCATCGAGGCGTCGGCGTATCCGCGGCAGTAGTCCCACGTCACGTAGGCATCGGGCGCGGGATCGAACGCAGGCTCGTGCGGACGGACGGTGCCGTCGACAAGCAACTGCAGCAGGTTCGCCCGGAGCATGTCCCAGTCGTGGTAGTGGTCCTGGTGGCAATCCTCGCAGCACACAACGAGACCGCGGACTCCACGTGGAGCCAGCAATGCCTCGTAGACCGCGAGGTCGGCGAGGTCTTCTTCCACCGCGAGGCGTTCGGCAGGATCGAGTGGCTGACCCGGCTCGATCGCGTCCAAAGCTGCGGACGGATCGTCGGGATCTCCTGCGAACGGGTCCGGGGGAAGCCCGGGGGGCAACTGATCACGCACGACTCCACGGTACGCAGCCCGAGGGGTTCTGCGCCAGCGGAACGGCCCGGACACGCCGCAACCCGGCCGCATCCCGTGTCGAATCCGCACCGGAACGGCCACGGTGCCAGGGTTGAGCGAGGACAGTTCCGGCCAACGGATATCATGGACATGTGCGCGTAGTCCCGGCTCCGGCGGTGCCGGAACGGGAAGCGCAGGCGGCGGTTCTGCAGGTCGGCATCGCTGCACACCACAATTTTCCGATGCCGGACGGTTGCCGTCCGCACCCATCGATCGTCAACGGAGGGTCCGAACCGCATGAGTAGTACCGGAGGGCATGTGCACACCGGCGGTGACGACCCCGAGAAGGTCGCCATGTTGGGACTGACCTTCGACGACGTGCTGCTGCTGCCGGCGGCGTCCGACGTCGTCCCGAGCAAGGTCGACACCTCGAGTCAGCTGACCCGCGACATCCGCCTGCGTACACCGCTGGTGAGCTCCGCCATGGACACGGTCACCGAGTCGCGCATGGCCATCGCGATGGCCCGTGTCGGCGGTATGGGCGTGCTGCACCGCAATATGCCTGCGGACGTGCAGGCCGCTCAGGTCGAGACCGTGAAGCGGTCCGAGGCGGGCATGGTCACCGATCCCGTGACCTGCAAGCCGACCGACACGCTCGCCGAGGTCGACGCGAAGTGTGCGCGCTTCCGCATCTCGGGTCTTCCCGTCACCGACGACGAAGGCCAGCTCGTCGGCATCATCACGAACCGCGATATGCGGTTCGAGGTGGATCAGAACCGGCCGGTCTACGAGGTGATGACCAAGTCGCCTCTCGTCACCGCGCGCGAAGGCGTCACCGCCGAGGCCGCACTCGGGCTCCTGCGCCGTCACAAGATCGAGAAGCTGCCGATCGTCGACGGTCAGGGCAAGCTCACCGGGCTGATCACCGTCAAGGACTTCGTCAAGACCGAACAGCATCCCAACGCCACCAAGGACCGCGACGGCCGTCTGCTCGTCGGCGCGGCCGTCGGCGTCGGTGACGACGCGTGGACTCGTGCCATGACGCTGGCGGACGCCGGTGTCGACGTCTTCGTCGTGGACAGCGCGCACGGTCACTCGTCGAACGTGTTGTCGATGATCGCCAAGCTCAAGGCCGAGGTCGGCGAGCGCGTGCAGATCATCGGCGGCAACGTCGCGACCCGGCAGGGAACGGCGGCGCTCATCGAAGCGGGCGTCGACGCCGTCAAGGTCGGTATCGGTCCCGGCTCGATCTGCACGACGCGTGTCGTCGCCGGTGTGGGTGCGCCTCAGATCACCGCGATTCTCGAAGCGTCGACGGTGGCACGGGCACACGGTGTGCCGGTGATCGCCGACGGTGGCATGCAGTTCTCCGGAGACGTGGCGAAGGCCCTCGCGGCCGGCGCGTCCACTGCGATGCTCGGCTCGCTTCTCGCCGGCACGACCGAGTCGCCCGGCCAGCTGATCCTCGTCAACGGCAAGCAGTTCAAGAGCTACCGCGGGATGGGTTCGCTCGGCGCGATGCAGAGCCGGGGCGAAGCCAAGTCGTACTCGAAGGACCGCTACTTCCAGGACGACGTGCTGTCCGAGGACAAGCTCGTGCCGGAGGGAATCGAGGGACGTGTCCCGTTCCGCGGACCTCTGCAGCAGGTCACGCACCAGCTCATCGGTGGCCTTCGGGCGGCCATGGGCTACACAGGGGCGTCGACGATCGAGGAACTGCAGAACGCGCAGTTCGTCCAGATCACCGCGGCAGGCCTGAAAGAGAGCCATCCGCACGACATCACGATCACCGCGGAGGCACCGAACTACGCTGCCCGGTAGGGCCACGAGTCCGCAGCATGCCCCGTCTCAGGTGTGACGGGAGCACCGTCAATACAGGAGAAAGGGGCGCGCGTGCGCGACCTCGTTGAAATCGGCATGGGCCGCACGGCTCGCCGCACCTACGAACTGGACGACGTCGATATCGTTCCGTCCCGGCGGACGCGTTCGTCGAAGGAGGTGTCGACGGCGTGGCAGCTCGATGCGTACCGCTTCGACATTCCCGTCCTCGCGCACCCCACCGACGCCCTGGTGTCGCCGTCGTTCGCGGTGGAGCTGGGTAAGGCCGGAGGCCTCGGTGTCATCAACGGTGAGGGCCTGTGGGGTCGTCACGCCGACGTCGACGCGGTGATCACCCGGCTCGCCGAGATCGCCGACTCCGATCCGGACCCCAGTGCCGCGATCCGGTACCTGCAGGAGCTGCATGCGGCCCCGCTGAAGCCCGACCTGCTGGCCGCCGCGGTCGCACAGGTGCGTGACGAGGGCGTCACCACCGCGGTGCGCGTGAGTCCGCAGAACGCGCGCGCCCTCACTCCCGCGCTCGTGAAGGCCGGCATCGACCTGCTCGTCGTGCAGGGCACCATCATCTCCGCCGAGCACGTCGCGCACGGCGAGGACGAGCCGCTCAACCTGAAGACGTTCATCTCCGAGCTCGATGTGCCGGTGGTTGCCGGCGGCGTGAGCGACCATCGGACGGCCCTGCACCTGATGCGTACGGGTGCCGCGGGCGTCATCGTCGGTTTCGGATCGACAGCGGAGGCGACCACCACGAGTCCTTCGCTCGGGATCGGAATCCCGATGGCGACGGCGATCGCGGATGCGGCTGCCGCTCGCCGCGACTACCTCGACGAGACCGGTGGCCGGTACGTCCACGTGATCGCGGACGGAGATATCGAGACCGCCGGCGATCTGGCGAAGGCGATTGCCTGCGGTGCCGACGCCGCGGTGCTCGGCGCCCCGCTCGCGGTGGCGGCAGAGGCCGCCGGACACGGCTGGTACTGGCCCTCGGTGGCCGCGCACCCGTCGATGCCTCGCGGTGCGGTGCTCCAGGTCGCGTACGACGAGCGGCCCAGTCTGGCGCGCGTCCTGAACGGGCCGTCCGACGATCCGTACGGTTCGCTCAACCTCGTCGGCGGTCTGCGCCGTTCGATGGCCAAGGCCGGGTACTCGGATCTCAAGGAATTCCAGAAGGTGGGCTTGTCGGTGCGCGCCTGACGCAGCACCGCACGAATCTGCTCGGCTGTGGCCGAATGCTCCCCGCGTCGCTTCGGCGGCGTGAAGGCGGCATTCGGCCACAGCCGTATTCGCTGTTCGGGGTCTTGGTGCAACTCCCGGTAACGGTTAGGGTTGCCTCGTGCCGGTAATCACATCTTCGGTGTGCATACTGACCGGTAACAAATGCCGTTCGGTGGAGGTGCCATGGGTCAGCAGCAGCGGGTTACGGACTACGACGTTCTGATCGTCGGATCCGGGTTCGGTGGAAGCGTCACCGCGCTCCGCCTGGTGGAGAAGGGCTACAAGGTCGGAATCCTCGAAGCAGGACGTCGTTTTGCCGACGCCGACTTCGCGAAGACCAGCTGGGACCTCCGGCGTTTCCTGTGGGCACCCAAGCTCGGATGCTTCGGTATCCAGCGCGTCCACTTGCTGCGTGACTGCCTGATTCTCGCGGGCGCCGGGGTGGGCGGCGGATCGCTCAACTACGCGAACACCTTGTACAAGCCCCCGGCTCCGTTCTTCGAGGACGCACAGTGGGCCGGCATCACCGATTGGCACGACGAGCTGAGCCCGTTCTACGAGCAGGCACAGCGGATGCTCGGTGTCGTGCAGTACAGCCGGATGACCGCGGCGGACAAGGTCGTCAAGGAGGTCGCGGACGAGATGGGCGTCGGTGAGACGTTCGTCAAGACTCCGGTGGGGGTGTACTTCGGTGAAGCGGGGCGCACCGTGCCCGACCCGTACTTCGGCGGTGCCGGACCCGATCGCGCCGGCTGCATCGAATGTGGCGAGTGCATGACGGGTTGCCGTCACGGCGCGAAGAACACCCTCGTCAAGAACTATCTCGGGCTCGCGGAAACCGCAGGAGCCGAGATCATTCCGCTGACCACCGTCACCGATCTCCGTGAGGCCGGCGACGGCACATGGGACGTGATCACCGAGCGCACCGGCGCGTGGCTGCGCAAGGGCCGCCGTACCTACACGGCCTCGCACGTCGTGCTCGCCGCCGGTACGTGGGGCACCCAGCACCTGCTGCACCACCTCAAGGACACCGGTGCGCTGCCCGCGCTCTCCGATCGCGTGGGCGAACTGACCCGCACCAACTCCGAATCGATCGTCGGCGCGGGCATGTACGAGGTGCATCCCGATCTGGACATCACGCAGGGCGTCGCGATCACGTCGTCGTTCCATCCGACGCCCGACACCCACATCGAGCCCGTGCGTTACGGCAAGGGCTCGAACGCGATGGGGCTGCTGCAGACCCTGATGACCGACGGCGACGGGCCCACCCCGCGCTGGATCAAGTTCCTCGGTCAGGTGGCGAAGAATCCGCGCAAGATGCTGCGGATGCTGTCGGTGCGGAACTGGAGCGAGCGGACGATCATCGCCCTCGTCATGCAGAACCTCGACAACTCGATCACCACCTACACGAAGAAGGGTCTCTTCGGCAGCCGGAAGGTCACCAGCAAGCAGGGCCACGGCCAGCCCAACCCCACGTGGATCCCCGCCGGAAACGAGGCGACCCGTCGCATCGCGGAGAAGATCGACGGCGTCGCCGGAGGTACGTGGGGTGAGATCTTCAACATTCCGCTCACCGCACACTTCCTCGGCGGCGCAGTCATCGGAACCGATCCCGAACACGGCGTGATCGACCCGTACCAGCGGGTGCACGGCTACCCCACCCTCAGTGTCGCGGACGGAGCGGCAGTATCGGCGAACCTCGGGGTGAACCCCTCGCTCACCATCGCAGCGCAGGCCGAACGTGCCGCGGCGCTCTGGCCCAACAAGGGCGAGCAGGACCAGCGGCCTGCCCAGGGCGAGGCCTACCGCAGGCTGCAGCCGATCGCACCGAAGAACCCCGTGGTCCCCGAGGGTGCCCCCGGGGCGCTGCACCTGCCCATCGTCGGGATCACAGGCTCGACCGGGGCCGCCTGATCCTCCACCGGTCCGGCCGCGTCGGGGGCACCCGGCGCGGCCGCTTAGACTGTTCTGGTGTCGCAAACCCAGCAGTCCAGGCCGGTCCTCGTCGTCGACTTCGGAGCCCAGTACGCGCAGCTGATCGCACGGCGCGTCCGTGAGGCGAACGTGTACTCGGAGGTCGTGCCTCACACCACCGCCGTAGACGAGATCGCAGCGAAGGATCCGCTCGCAGTGGTGCTCTCCGGTGGTCCCTCCAGCGTCTACGAAGACGGCGCGCCCACACTCGACCCGAAGCTGTTCGATCTCGGCGTCCCGGTGTTCGGCATCTGCTACGGCTTCCAGGCGATGGCCCAGGCGCTCGGCGGCACCGTCGGGCACACCGGTGCCCGTGAATACGGCCGCACCGAACTCGAGGTCTCCGGCGGAGTTCTGCACGACGGTCTGCCCGCGACGCAGCCGGTATGGATGAGCCACGGGGACGGCGTCACCGCAGCTCCCGAGGGCTTCGAGGTCACCGCGACGAGCGCGGGTGCCCCGGTTGCCGCCTTCGAGGATCGCGCCCGGCGACTTGCGGGCGTCCAGTACCACCCCGAGGTCCTGCACTCACCGCACGGCCAGCAGGTCCTGAGCCGCTTCCTGCACGACATCGCGGGCATTCCCGGCAGCTGGACGGCAGCCAACATCGCCGAATCCCTCATCGAGCAGGTTCGAGCACAGGTCGGAGACGGACGCGCGATCTGCGGGCTGTCCGGCGGCGTGGACTCGGCAGTCGCGGCGGCGCTCGTGCAGCGCGCGATCGGTGACCGCCTCACCTGCGTTTTCGTCGACCACGGCCTGATGCGGGAGGGTGAGCGTCAGCAGGTGGAGAAGGACTTCGTCGCCGCCACCGGCGCCCGCCTCGTCACCGTGGACGCCTCGGACACCTTCCTCCGGGAGCTCTCCGGTGTCACCGACCCCGAGACCAAGCGCAAGATCATCGGCCGCGAATTCATCCGCAGTTTCGAAGGCGCGGTGTCCGAGGTGCTCGGCGAGGGCGCCGAGAAGGGCGAGACCGTCGAGTTCCTCGTGCAGGGCACGCTGTATCCCGATGTGGTCGAGTCGGGTGGCGGCTCCGGCACCGCCAACATCAAGAGCCACCACAACGTCGGTGGTCTCCCGGAAGATCTGCAGTTCGCACTCGTCGAACCGCTGCGCCTGCTGTTCAAGGACGAAGTGCGCGCCGTGGGACGTCAGCTCGGACTGCCCGAGGAGATCGTCGGCCGCCAGCCGTTCCCCGGCCCGGGCCTCGGTATCCGCATCATCGGCGAGGTCACCCGCGAGCGACTCGAGATTCTTCGTCGTGCCGACTCCATCGCGCGCGAGGAACTCACCTCTGCCGGGCTCGACGGCCAGATCTGGCAGTGCCCGGTCGTGCTGCTCGCCGACGTGCGGAGCGTGGGCGTGCAGGGTGACGGCCGCACCTACGGCCACCCCATCGTCCTGCGCCCGGTCTCGAGCGAAGATGCCATGACCGCGGACTGGACGCGACTGCCGTACGAGACGCTCGAGCGCATCTCCACGCGCATCACGAACGAGGTCGCCGAGGTGAACCGCGTCGTGCTCGACGTGACGAGCAAGCCGCCGGGAACCATCGAGTGGGAGTGACCTTTGCGGCGTCGTAGTGCACGGGAGCAGGTCGAGCGCCCTCGACCTGCTCCGTGATGCCGTCTCCTCTGCCTAGACTGAAACGTCACCGGCGAGGAGCGCGGAACATGGACCACGACCCGAGATCTCAGTCCTGCCGCAATCACCACAGGCCTCCGGCATGACCAGCGGCACGCTCGTCAACGTGGGGGCGGTGCTGCTGTTCGTCCTCGTCGGCGGCGTGTTCGCCGCTACCGAGATGGCCTTGGTGTCGTTGCGGGAAAGCCAACTTCGGGAGTTGGCCCGGCGTGGCGGTCGTGGTCGCCGCACCGCCGCCCTCGCGCGTGACCCCAACCGGTTCCTGTCCGCCGTGCAGATCGGCGTCACCGTCGCGGGGTTCTTCTCCGCCGCCTTCGGTGCGTCCACCCTCGCCCCCGATGTGGCACCGACGCTGCGCGGTTGGGGGCTCGGGCCGGCAGTCGCCGATGCAGTCGCTCTCGTCGGCACCACCTTGGTCATCGCCTACCTGTCATTGGTGCTCGGTGAGTTGGTGCCCAAGCGCATCGCGTTGCAGCGGTCCACCGGGATGGCGCTGGCCACGGCACCCGCCCTCGACCGATTCGCGAGCATCATGCGACCGGTCATCTGGCTGCTCTCGGTCTCCACCGATGCACTGGTGCGCCTTCTCGGTTCCGACCCGTCGATCAAGAACGAGCAGATCACCCACGAGGAACTGCGCGACATGCTCGTCGGTCTCGAGGCGCTTTCCGAGGACGAACGCAGCGTGTTCACCGAAGTGTTCGACGTAGGCTCCCGGAACCTGGGGGAGGTGATGCGGCCCCGCACCGAAGTGGACTTCCTGCGCGCCGACACGACGATTCCCGACGCCCGGGCACTCGCCCTCGGTCTCGGCCATACGCGATATCCCGTCATCGCCGACACTGCCGATCACGTGGTCGGATTCGTGCATCTGCGCGATCTGCTGCTGATCGATCGGCCCGACGGCACGGTCGCGGACCTGTGCCGGCCGATTGTGGCGTTGCCGGGATCGAAGCCGGCTCTTGCCGCTCTGACGGTGATGCGACGGGGCAATGCGCAGATCGCGTTGGTCGTCGACGAATACGGCGGCACCGCAGGCATCGTCACGGTCGAGGACATCGTGGAGGAGATCGTCGGCGAGATCGGTGACGAGTTCGATCCCGTCGACGGTGCGCCCGGTCCGGACGCGTCGGGCACGGGACGCCCGGCGTTGCGCGAAGACATCGACGGATTACTGCACGTCGAGGACTTCGCTCGGCGGACCGGTATCGCGCTACCCGAGGGCCCGTACGACACGGTCGCCGGCTTTGTCCTCTACCGGCTGGAGCACCTGCCGCAGGTGGGCGAAAGCCTCGCTCTCGACGGAAACCGGTTGACCGTCACCGAACTCGACGGTCGCCGCATCGCGCGCCTGCGCCTGACTCGCCCCCGGCACTCCGACCCGGACGACGCATCCCGGTCTCGAGCCTGAGACCGGGATGCGTCGGTGTCGGTGCCGCGTCTACTTGGAGCGCCTGTTCGGCAGGAACACCAGCACGGCACCGATCACGACGGCTACCCCGACCAGAATCCATCCCCCGTCGAACGTGGTGAGGAAATCCACGGAGAACGGTCCGACGAGTGCCCACGCGCTGACCAGAAGCGCGACGACGCCGGAGAGCAGGAGCAGGATCGAGGGGCCGCGCCGGCACCGGCCTTCCTGCGCGGATCCGGTATCGAATGCGGTGTCGTACTCAGCCACGATGCACCTCCAGGTTTCCGAAGTCGACAGCCGCGTCCAAGGTCAGGACCGGCCCCTTTTCGCCGTCACGCCCTCCGTCGAGGCCGGGCTCGGGGCATTGCGTGATCTCGCCGGCGTCGACCGAACACGTCGTGCGGACATCGAGATTCTCGGGCAGCAGCACCTCGACGTTGCCGAAGCTGCCGTCGACGTCGACCGTGTAGTCCTCGGTGAGCTCGAGGTTTCGCAGATCGAGTGTCATCTCACCGAAATGGGACGCGTAGGCGGGCTGGAGTTCTGCCGCCGAGGTCGGCGCCCAGTGGCGATTGCCCCAATTCGAATGATCCATCGGACCGATGATCGAGGCCAGGACCACGAAGCCGAGCAGCGGTCCGGTGACGACCAGCAGTCCGTGCCCGCGATGCAGGAACGCACCCACGATCATGCCGGCGCCGATGACCGCGAGTGCGATCGCGCCGACCCGGGCCGGTGTCATCCACGCGACATCGCCGGCCACGGCGACCGCTCCTGCGGCTGCCGCAGCGAGCACCGCAAGTCCGAGAACGGTGGTGGTCAGGCGCGAGCGCCTCTTTCCGGTGGGAACGAGATCACGGGCAGGTGCCGGTGCGGGAAGATCCCACGCGAACGGCGCGACGCCGAGGGGATCCCATGCCGGCGGACCCGGCGCAGCCGGCGAGGAGTCCTTCGTCGGCGCTCCGGGGTCCGGTTCCTTACGAAGGTTCGGCGTGCCGGACGGCGTGCTCATCGGCGTGGTTCCCTCCTGCGTCGTGCCGGCCGTCGCCTCCGGCGTACCTGTCAGATAGCCCGGGTCGCCGGGGGCCAATCCGCTGGGGGGCGGAGTCGAGGTGGTCGTCTGCCCGAACGCGTTCCGCGTGAACATCTGGTGCATGAACATTCCGTGCGAGAAGATGCCCTGCTGGAAGGGCTGCTCCGGAGATGCGGACGGGTCAGCGGTGAATCCTCCTTCCGGCGGGAGGAATCCCACCGGAGGTTCCGGCTGGCGCTGGTACAGCAACCACCAGCCGCCGAGCATCAGGAACGCACCGATGAATCCGGAACCTCCGAAGCCGGCTCCGACCGGGCCTACAGCGCTCGCCGCGATCGCGAGGGCCACCAGGATGACGATCACCTTGGTGGACGAATCCGAACTGTTCCCCCGTCCCATCAGGGATTCGAGTGGCGACACCTGATCGCCGCGGCGCGTGAACAACACCCACGCTGCCAGGTACAGCACGATTCCGGCGCCACCGAAGATCGCCGATACGGTGAAGGCGACGCGGATGAGCACCGGGTCGACGCCGTAGCGCATTCCGATCCCCGTGCACACACCGGCGACATGTCCCTGTTCCGGCAGGCGCACCGGGCGGGTGCGCCACATATCCGACAGTTGCTCGGGGAAGCTCCTCGTGGTCATGGCACCATCCTGTCGTGAAGCAGCATCGGGCACATCGGGGAGAAACCCTGATTTCCGGCGCCGCGGAACACCCTGACATCAGGGTCCGTCCCCGATGCCGTACCGGGTGCAACCGTGTCAGTATCGATATGTGCAGCCTGTAGCCGGATCACCCCTCCCCGTCCCGCGCCTCGAGCGACGGGTGGGCGGACGTGTCGTGGGCGGCGTCGCCGGTGGACTGGCGGATCACCTCGGAATCGACGTCACGAAGGTGCGGGTCGCGTTCACGATCCTGGCCGCCCTCGGCGGCGTCGGCATCGTCGCATACGGATTGTTGTGGATGTTCGTGCCGCCGGGATCGGACAGTACCCGCCCCGAGCCGGGGGAACGTCGCCGCGCGGTGGGGCTGGCGGTCATGGGAATTGCCCTCGCTGTGGGCCTGTCGTGGCTTTTCAGCGGGGGAGCGGCCTCGGTCATCACGCCGGTTCTGGTGGTCGCGGTGGGCGCGGCCCTGGTGTGGCGAGAATTCGACGCGGAAGGACCGAGATCGGTCTTCGGTCTGCCGGCCAGGCCGACGGTGCTCACGTGGGCCCGCGTCCTCGGTGGTCTCACGCTCGTGGTGACGGGACTGGGAGTGATAGTCCTCGCCCAGGTCGACGTGGCGGCATTGCGGTCCTCGCTCCTGGCGGTGGTGGTGACCCTGATCGGTGCCGCGTTGCTGTCCGTACCGCTGTGGATCCGGATGTGGCGGGCGCTCGAATCCGAGCGTGCTGCGCGCGTCCGGAACGAGGAGCGCGAAGAAATTGCGTCCCACCTGCACGATTCCGTATTGCAGACCCTCGCCCTCATCCAGAAGCAGGCTGCCGATCAGCAAGAAGTCCTTCGGCTCGCGCGCAGCCAGGAACGCGAACTACGACGCTGGCTGTTCGGTGGGGACGAGTCGCCGCGGACTTCCCTCGCAGAAGCACTGCGGACGATCGCGGGCGAGGTCGAGGATCAGCACGGAGTGTCGGTCGTGCCCGTCATCGTCGGCGACGTGGCACCGGACGACGACATGTCGCCCGAAGCCGTCACCGCCGTTCTCGGCGCCACGCGCGAAGCACTCGTCAACGCTGCCAAGCACGCGCAGGTCGACAACGTCGATCTGTTCGCGGAAGTCGAACCGGACCAGATCAGTGTGTTCGTCCGCGACCGCGGCGTGGGATTCGATCCCGATGCGGTGCCCGGAGATCGCCAGGGACTTGCTCGTTCGATCCGCACCCGTATCGAACGCCGCGGCGGCCGGACGGTGGTGAAGTCGAACCCGGGCAAAGGCACCGAAATTCGCATCCACATGCCGCGCGCCGGACGCGAGCAGAGCGAGGAGACGACCTTAGAGTGGGAGGTGACCGACCCCCACCCCGAGGAGCAGACGCAGTGATTTCGACCCCGGTGACAGCGTCCGAGGTTTCCGAGCACGTCCGCCGTTTCCGCGTCTTCCTGGTCGACGACCACGCGGTGTTCCGGTCGGGTGTCCGCACCGAGCTGGGGCGCGAACACGACATGGACATCGTGGGGGAGGCCGGCGGTGTCGGTGAGGCCGTCGCCGGTATCGAGACTTCGCGGCCCGACGTCGTGCTCCTCGACGTGCACATGCCCGACGGTGGCGGAGTGGCCGTGCTCAACCGCATCACCGACGGTCCGGTGTGTCTCGCGCTGAGCGTGTCGGACGCAGCCGAAGATGTCATCGCCGTCATCCGTGCCGGCGCGCGCGGATACGTCACCAAGACCATCTCGGGACCCGACCTTGCCGACGCGGTACGCCGGGTGGCAGGGGGAGACGCGGTATTCAGCCCGCGGCTTGCGGGTTTCGTGCTCGACTCGTTCACCGGCAGGTCTTCCGCGCCGGAACCCCCGCTCGATCCCGAGTTGGACTCCCTGACGCCGCGGGAACTCGAAGTACTGCGATTGCTCGCCCGCGGTTACACCTACCGCGAGATCGCCGAAGAACTGGTGATCTCGGTGAAGACGGTCGAAACCCACGCGTCGAACGTGCTTCGCAAGACCCAGCAGTCCAATCGCAATGCGCTGACGCGATGGGCACACCGGCGCCGCATCGATTGACCGGCCCTCAGTGTGTCGCCAGGCGCTCCGTAGTCCTCGCGGCGATCGCTGCGGCCACGTTGTCGATTCCGCCTAGGACACCCGCTCCGTAGCCGTCGTCGGCGAGGGCATCGGCGCAGTCCCGGGCGGCCGCGAGATGACCGGCGGCCGAGTCGAAGTCGCCGAGGCGCCGGTAGTCGTCGGCGAGGTTGAGGTGCAGCGACGGGTAGAAGCCGCGGATGCGGAGGGACTCGTGGTGTTCTCGGACGCGTCGGTCGTCCATATCGTCGGCGGCGGCCAGTGCCCTGATGTCCCATTCCAGTGAGGCTGCCGCGTCGTCGTACAGGTCGGCCAGATAGTGGGCGAGGGTGCAGCGATGGAGCGGGTCGCCTCCGGGGCCGATCCCGGCCCACAGTTCTTCGAGCGCAACACGAGCGTCGGAGGCGCGTCCCGCGCGAGCCAGAGTCACGGCGTCGGTGATCGCTGTCATGGTCGGATCCGCTGGTGGAGTGCTCACGGTCTGCTCCCTCTGCTGTGGGGTGGGAGCCGGATCGTCACATACCCGTCCGACATTGCCGGGCGGACCGCAGATTTCGCCTACGCGGAATCGGGAAAGGTCAGGTCACGAGAAAGCTGATGACGAGGGCGGCCACGAGCGCTGCGACCAGCAGCGCGACCATGGCTGCCATCGCCAGCGGTGCGTAGGCGACAACCTTGTCCTGCAGTGAGTCGGGTACCGGGCCGTTCGGAAGGAGGCGGTCCAGCAGCCCGGAAGGAGGCGAACTTCTCCTGCTCGGCGACGGTCCCTGCGTCTTGTGCCCGGGCGGTATCTCGCCGAGCGGCCGGTCGACGAACGACCCCCGACCGCGGAGAGGCTCCGCGAGAGGGGTCGCGCGCTGCGCCCAGGAGGGAACGGTCCCGTCCTCCGACACGATGGGTCGTCCGCGGAGTTGTGCGGCCGTGCCCCCGGGACCGAGCGTGACCGCGGCGAGCAGGTCGCGGGCCTGGGCCATCGTCGGCCGACGGGCAGGGTCCGGCTCGAGCATCGACAGGAGGATGTCGGTGAGGGGGCCCGTGTTCGTGGGCATGATGATCTCGGCGCGGGCAACCCGGTGCAGCAGAGCGATCGAGTCGGCCTCGAAACCGAACGGCGGCTGCCCCTCGATGGCGGTGTAGAGAGTCGCGCCGAGTGAGAAGACGTCGCTGGCCTCGGTCGGGTCGTTGCCGCGTGCGACCTCTGGGGCAAAATACGCGGGCGTTCCGATGATCACGCCTGCCGGGTCGTTGTCGCCCTTGACCCGCGCGATGCCGAAGTCGCTGATCTTCACGACGCCGGAGATCTCGCCCCGCTCGGCGATCAGGATGTTGCCGGGTTTGACGTCGCGGTGAACGATGCCGGCAGCATGTGCGGCGGTGAGAGCGTCGGCGACGTTCGCCCCGATCTGGGCCACGATGTACGGCGGCAGCGTGTCGACGGCGTTCATCACCTGCGCCAGGCTCCGAGAGGGCAGATGCTCCATGACGAGCCACGGCTCGCCGTAATGCAGAGCGACGTCGTACATGGAGATGGCGTGTTCGTGCGTGAGCTGGGCCGCGACCCGGCCTTCGCGTAGTGCCCGGCGGCGGATCTCCTCGGCTTCGGCGTGGTCGAGGTCGGCGGTGGAGATCACCTGCTTGACAGCTACGTTGCGGCCGAGTCTGGTGTCGCGGGCGAGCCAGACGGCTCCCATGCCGCCACCGCCGAGCTTGGAATCGAGTCGATACCGCCCGGCCACCAAGTGGTCCGGGCCGACGACTCGTCCTGCTCTGTCCTGATCGACCACCTTGCCAAGGGTAATCGATGGGGTCGGGGCCGCCGGAGGCGAGACTGCGAGGTGTGGCCGGTCGCCCACTTGACGGCGAGCGAGCACATCGGGTCTACTGAAATGGTTCGAATGAATGTTCGAATACGAATTCGCGCTGGGCCACGTCTTCCCCGTGGTCGGCCGGTCGTGTGCAACGCGGCGGGCGGATGACAGGGGTGCAAGGTGGGCGAGGTAGCCGAATTTCCGATCGGTGACGAAGAAGCAGGGCTGGAGCGGGCGCAGCAGATAGAGACGCTGCGACGACGGATCGCCGCTGTCCCCTCGCGCGGTGAGGTCTCCCGCCCGACACCGGTGGCGGAGCCTGCCGAGGTCCCGTCCCGTGGAGTGCTTCCGGTACCCGGGCCGCTCGCCGAGTTGCTGCCGCACGGTGGTCTCGTCCGCGGCACCGTCGTCTCGGTTTCCGGTGCGGCCTCCCTGTTGCTGGGGGTGCTGGCCTCCGTGACCTCCTCCGGGGGGCACGCCGCGGTGATCGGTCAGCGGCGGCTGGGATTGCTCGCTGCGGCGGAAATGGGAGCGCATCTGCAACGTCTCGCGATGGTTCCGGATCCCGGGCCCGATCCCGTCGAGGTTGCGGCGGTGCTTCTCGATGGGATGGATCTCGTCGTCCTCGGACTGGGCGGTGCCTCCGTCCCGCCGACCCGGGCACGTGCTGTCGCGGCCAGGGCCCGGAGCAAAGGGGCTGTCCTGATCGTCACCGACGGGAGATGGGAGGGGGCACAGGTCCGGCTCGAGGCGCAGGTCAGTGGTTATGACGGAGTGGACGGGCCCGGCCTCCGGAGGCTGTGCGGAACGCGACTGTCGGTACGGGCGCACGGGCGGGCTTTTCCTCCACGCACCACCCAGATCGATGTGTGTGCCGAGCGCAGCAGAGTGCTGTGGGAGCCCGGTGGACCCCGTCGCATCGGTGGCGGTGCCGGGCGGGTGGCGCAATGAACGTGCCCGCGCAAGCTCCGGCTCGGGTGGTCGCGGTGTGGTGCCCGGACTGGCCGGCGGTGGCGGCCGCGGCGTCCGCAGAACTGCCCGCGACCACCCCGATCGCGGTGGTCGCTGCCAATCGGGTGATTGCATGTTCTGCTACCGCACGCGCCGCGGGGGTACGACGCGGCCTGCGCCGTCGGGAAGCACAAGCACGATGCCCGGAACTGTATGTGGCACAGTCGGACCCCGACCGTGATGCAATCCGGTTCGAGTCGGTGGTGTCCGCGATCGATGCGGTCGCTCCGGGGGTGGAGGTGCTGCGCTCCGGTCTGGTGGTGCTGGCTGCTCGCGGTGTCGTCCGATGGTTCGGCTCGGAGGAGACGGCAGCGGAAAGCTTGGTCGACGCCGTTGCCGCAGTCGGAGTCGAGTGCCAGGTCGGCATCGCCGACGAGTTGTCCACCGCGGTGCTCGCGGCCCGGCGCGGCACCCTCGTTCCCGTCGGTGCCGGTGCCGGATTCCTGGCGCCCCTGCCCATTTCGGAACTGGCGGTGGAACCGGCACTGGCAGCTCCCGAGCGTACGGAAACGGTGGACCTGCTGCGTCGGCTGGGAATGCGCACGATCGGAACGTTCGCCGCACTGACCCCGGCCGAAGTGGCCTCCAGGTTCGGTTCCGATGCGGTCGCCGCGCACCGGAGTGCGCGAGGCTTGCCGGAACGCCCACCGTCGGGCCGGGCGATCCCTCCCGACCTGGTGGTGGAATATCCGTGCGATCCGCCGATCGATCGGGTGGACGCGGCCGCGTTCGCCGGTCGCACGCTGGCCGGGCTACTGCATGTCCGCCTTGCCGCGGCGGGGGTGGCATGCACGCGATTGCTTGTCGCCGCGCGCACCGGAAACGGCGAGGAGCACTCCCGGACCTGGCGCTGCGCCGAACCGTTGACTCCGGACGGGACCGCCGATCGGGTGCGCTGGCAACTCGACGGATGGCTCACCGGCCGCAGCGTTTCCCGCCCCACCGCGGGGATCGTGATGCTGCGTCTGGAACCGGTGGAAGTGGTGGCCTCGGGTGCGTTGCAATTGGGATTGTGGGGTGGGGTAGGAGACGAGGACGAACGGGCCAGACGAGCGCTGGTCCGCGTCCAAGGGCTTCTCGGCGGCGATGCGGTGCAGGTGGGAGTGCTCAGCGGCGGTCGCGGACCGGGCGAACGCGTCGTCCTCGTGCCCGTGGGGGACGAAGCGGTGCCGGCGTCCGACCCGAACGCTCCCTGGCCCGGTCGGCTCCCCCCGCCCGCGCCCGCCATGGTCCTGCACGAACCGCCCGTCGTGGCACTGGACGACGAGTCCGGTGCGCCGGTGACCGTCACGGAGCGGGGTGTGCTCGACGGGCGGCCGGTCCGGTTGCGATGGGGAAGTCGCAGCTGGACGGTGATCGGATGGGCGGGCCCGTGGCCGGTGGACGAGTACTGGTGGGATCCGGCGTCGGCTCGGCACGTCGCCAGGCTCCAGGTGCTGCTCGACGGCTCGCGTGCACTGCTCGTCATCTACGGCGCGGACGGCTGGCGGGTGGAGGGCGTCTACGACTGAGTAGGCTCGGCGGTCGTGGACAGTCTCGTGCGTACGGCCGAACCGAACGGTGTCGTGGTCTCGTATCGCGAGACCGCGCCGACCGGTCGCGCGCACCCGGTGCCGGTCGTGCTGGTGCACGGACTCGGCGGTGACGGTCGCACGTGGGCGCGTTTCTCCCGGATTCTGGCAAAGGCGGGGCGACGTGTCGTCGCTGTCGACCTGCGCGGCCACGGCCGAAGCGGTCGCGCCCAGTCGTATCGGTTCGACGATTTCGCCGCAGATGTCGCGGGTGTGTGTACCCACCTGGGATTCGACACGATCGATCTGGTCGGCCACTCACTCGGGGGGCACACCGGCTCGTTGATCGCACAGCGGCACCCGGAGCTCATCCGGCGGCTGGTACTCGAGGAAGCCCCGTTGCCCTCGAGAGCGGGTGATCCGGTTCCGCAGATTCCGGCCGGCCGTCCGACGCCCGCCGAACTGTGGCATGCCACCAGCAGCATGATCCTCAATCCGCGCGCCCTCTTCACTTTCGATCGGTCCATGACCGAGACCGTGGTGAGCCAATTCCATACCCCGAATCCTTTGTGGTGGGAACAACTTTCACACGTCCGATCGTCGACCCTGTTGCTGCGTGGCATCCGCCGCGGCAGTATGGTCGACCCGACGCTGCTCGCTGCGGCGCTGTCGTCGCTACCGGACGGAACGGTGCAGGAGATCGGGTGCGGCCACAGCATCCACCGCGATCGCGCCGGAGATTTCGCGGCCGCGGTCCTGCCGTTCCTCATGGACTGACCTTCGGTCCCTACACTGGTACTCCGTGCGTATCGCGACCTTCAACATCAACGGAATCCGTGCGGCGCAGCGACGCGGATTCGAAGAGTGGCTACGTGAGCGCCAGCCCGACGTGGTTGCACTGCAAGAGGTGCGTGCTCCTGCTGCGGCGGTTCCGCCCGGAGTATTCGGCAAGTACCACTTCAGTTACGAAGAGGGTGTGCTCCCGGGCCGCAACGGTGTGGGGATCCTGACGATGCATCCTCCCGCGGCGGTGCGCACATGGAGCGGTAGGGCTTTGGTGCGGGCACCCGGTGAAGATCACAGCGAGCCGATCGAACTCGAGCGAGTGCCGTTGGCGCGCGGACTGAAAGAATTCGCAGACGAAGGCCGCTATATCGAAGTCGATCTCGCAGATGCGCCGATCACTGTCGCGTCGCTGTATCTGCCGAAAGGTGGCGTCCCGGCGCACCTGCAGAAGCCTGGCCGCATGCGAGACGAACCCGACGGCGGGCTCCGGTACGCGCGCAAGATGCGTTTTCTGGACGCATTCGCACGACAACTGGGGAGGTCGCGTCGCGCGGCACGCGCGCAGGGCAGAGAACTGCTGCTGATGGGCGACCTCAACATCGCACACACCCGCTACGACGTCCGGAACTGGCGGCGCAGCAATCAGGCCGAGGGGTTCCTCCCCGAGGAACGTGAATGGCTCGATTCACTACTCTCGCCGCGCACCCTCGTCGACGTCGTCCGCCGGCACTACCCGGGTGTCGACGGACCGTACTCGTGGTGGTCGTGGATCCCCGGATCGTTCACGCGCGACGTCGGGTGGCGGATCGACTACCACCTTGCGACCCCGGGCCTCGCCCGAACCGCCGTCGCTGCGGGCACCGATCGGGAACCCGCGGAGGATCGACGGATGAGTGATCACGCACCGGTCGTCGTGGATTACGACATCTGATCTATCAATCCGTTTCACGGACCATCGACGCGCTGAGGCCAGCCGGGAGCGGAAAGCTGGACAGCGGGAGGAGCGTCGAGAATATCGCCGTAGCGGAAATCGTCGTTGGTGGACGGATGGCGAGGAGATATGGCGCTGCCTCGGCGAAGGTGAATTCACGGAACAGTTGGGATTCTCCGAACGCCCGTACAACGAGAAGTTCTGGGCCTCCAGGCGATGCCAGGAACGTCGTCCACAGGACCGGAACGTCCTCGGTTGCCACCCATTCGTAGGGTGGGGTGGGGTGGCTCGACCACAGACGCGCTGTCGAAGTGTTTTGTCGGCGTGGTGCCGTACCCTGCCGAAAGTACTTGGGGTCGCGGCGATTGTCGCTGTTGTCCGCCGCATCGTCTCGGTTCGAAGAAGCAAATGAAGAGCAGTGATCACCGATAGGCAAACGAAGAAAGTGAGCCGTCATGCTTTACACATGGGTCAGGTCCGCTGGAGGCCCCTTTCTGGTCGCCCCCGAATCAGAACTTGGTCACTGGGGCGGCGTAGACGACGACATGGAGGGACCCGTAGAGACATGGGGCGACTACGGCCGAGCCTGCTCGGTTGAGCGATCCATCGGCCTGGTCACAATCGGCTCCCAGCAGGCATTGGTCCTTGCAGACGAACCGGCTCGCACGACGTATCTCCCCGCCGAGCGGACGTTCCTGCGATGCTTAGCCGCAGACTCAGAAGACGAACTCGTCGCCGCAGCGCGGCAAGCGTTACAAGAACACATCACATGGGAGCCAGACGAAGACCTCGTCTGGGAAATACGTGAGCCTGTTTTGCTATTCGACTCGGCCTGGGCGGGAACTGAGATAGAACTCGACAACAGGCTCCACATCGCCCTCGATCCAGGGCTTTACCGAGTCCGGGCAACCTACATCGAAACCGGGGGCAACTGGATGATCCTCGTTCAACTCCAGCCGACCGGCGACAAGCACCGAACGGCGGCGAGTATCGCTGTCGTCTGACCCATCGTCTCAGTCCGAAGAGTGAAATGACTGGTGGGGCCCCGTTATGGGCTTTGCTTGTCAGGGACCATCGACGCGCTGTGGCCATCCGGGAACGGAAGGCTGGGCAACGGGAGGAGCGTCGAGAATATCGCCGTAGCGGAAGTTTCCGTTGCTGGGTGGGTACCCGCGATGACAGTAATCGAGAAGCGCGCGATCCTCGGGTCGACTAGCGGAGAAGAAGTCATTGTCCTTGCTCGTACTGAGACGTAACTCCCAGCCCTCGAAGACATTCCAGGGCGGGTGCACAGTGCGGACCGCGAGGTTCACCTGAGGAGCCGGAACATTCCAACCGGTGCGGGTAATGGCCAGAACGCGGGGACGGCTGCTCGTGTAGTTGCTCGTTTTCCAAGTGTCGCCGATGGGCACCGCCGTACCGGACTCGTCGGCGCAGTAGATGACGCGGTAGGACGGGCGGCCAAGTTTATCCGGGAGTGCGCGCGCCTCGATGACGTGGTTGTTCACCGTCCCTGTGCGGGGATAGGTTCGCCAATTATCGGCAATGGGATACGGCACTGCCTCGGCGAAGCCTTCGTAGGTTGATTCGAATCGGCCGGTGATTTCGTAGAACAGTTCGGATTCTCCGAACGCTCGAGCGACGAGGAGTTCGGGAGCGTCGAGGTCGATGCCAGGAACTGCGGTCCAACGGACGGACACGTCGTCGACTGCGACCCACTCGTGGGGTGGTGGCGTTTCGGTCACGGGCGTGTTATCGACGTGTTCTGTCTGCTGTGTGCCGCACCCTGCCGAGAGAACCAGCATGGTCGCGGCGAGTATTGCTAGTGCTGGGCGCATCTTCTCAGTTCGTCGAAGTGAAGTGAACGGTAGGGGCGACGTCGTGATAACTCCGTCGGTATTCGTCGGTGTAGCCATACAAACGGTCAGATCCGAACTCGGTCTTCACGGCATTCCTTACGAGTTCGTGCACGCTCTGAGGGCTTCGGTTCGACAGCGGATCGGGTTCGGGTGAGAGCGTACTGTTTTCTGCCAGCACGCCCGCCGCTGTCAGATCGTCTGTCGCGCTAGGACTCTGGGGCGTCCATCCCGTGCCGACCAGCAACCGTGCGATCCGAACATCGTTTTCTGCGGTTATCTGCGACTCGTTCATGGTGAACGCGAAATTTTCCGCCGGTGATTCCGGAATCGTGAAGGTGTCGCGAACACTCGGGTTGAGCATGTCCATGGTCATGCCGACCGTGAAGTTGGCGGGAACGAACGACGCGACCGCGTTGCGCATCATCGTGTAGCCGGTGTCGTAAGCCTGGTTGCGGCGTTCGGCAACCGTGTTCGCGATGTTCTCCTGGTCCCGCGACTGTTCGACGGCCGCGCCGTAGATGCCGGTATCGACCAGAGCCTGGATGTGGGCCGCATTTCCGGCGGCCGCCGTGTCGGGGGATATCTCACCCCACTTGTCGGGCTCGACGAGGCTGCGGACGAACGCGCGATCGTAGGTCTCGTGGAACGCGAGGGCACCTCCCATGAACGTGGTGTTCGCGTCGGTTCCCGTCGACATGAGGGCGAACACACGCTGAGCATGGGCGAAACGCTTGTCGCCGGCGTCACTGGATTCTGCTGCGCGGTAACCCCACTCGCGGCTATCGGTGTCGACGCCTGCGAGATGCGGGATGTACCCGACGAGGCCCTGGCTCGTCGCATGCAGCAGCGCAGGATTCACCTCGCCGAGGCTCGAGGTGTCGGGCCCGCTCATGTCCATGAAACGTGAGTAGTTCTCTCCGTGCGAAAGGTATTGCACGAGGCCGAGAGCCGCTCGATCCGCGCGGTCGCGGCGTTCGGTGTCGAGAGAGCCGGCATCACCGGGTCCCTGCACGGCGAGGCTCTCCTCCGTCATCCACGATGTCAACCGGCCGAGCGACGCGCCGTCGTCCTCCCACTCGTGCACGAACAACGGGGTGAGGACGGCGTCGCGTCGTGTCTCGGGACTGCCGTCGCCGTCGAGGTCGCCGGTGAGGATCCGCGCGTTGGTTTCGTTGTTCCGGGTGCCGACGTCGAGCATGGCTTCGCCGAGCCCGTTCGGGAACGCGTACGACGCGGAGGCGATTGCGGAACGGCCGGTGGAGTCGGAGAGGCCCACCTGTGTCGCTGCGGATTCGACGAGTTCGATTCCGAGTCGAGTGCCGGGGATACCGTCGGAGTCGGCTACGCGTCCCCAGAACTCGTTTTGGACGCCGAGGCGCTGGGCGTAGTGGCTGCCCGGATCCCGCAGCATCTCGGCGTGCGCGCGGGCGGCCGCGCCCGGATCGGTTTCCAGCCGGGATCGCTCGAACGGCGAGAGGGAGCGCAGGTAGTCGTCGAGAGTCGCCGGTGCGGAGTCGGCCGGATTCAACTGCACGAGGGCGCGCACGTCCGGCGGAAGTCTGTCCCAGCCGCCGCTGTGTCCGCCGTCGTCGACGATGCTCTCGTTCGACAGGGTGAGGATCCCGGCGCTCAGCGCCCGCCCCGCTGCAACAGCCTGCGGGCTGCCGTCCTCATCGAGCGCGTTCTGTAAGCGAAGGAATTGTCCGACTCCGCCCCGGTGATACAACTCTTCGAGGTATCGGATGGCCCCGGCGGGCAGGTGTGTGACCTGTCTGCCCGCCGCGAGATCGGCGAGGGAGTTGGTGTCGAGGCCGGCAGCGGTCAGGTTGGCCAGCAATCGCCCGACCTCGTCGCGGTCGAGTTTTCCGTCGTCGAGTATGGAACGGTCGCGGACCGCCTCGTCAGGGGAGAGCGGCGCAGGTTTCGGAGTGCTCGCTGCGAGATCCGCAACGATCTCCCGGAGGATGTGTGCGTAGTGATCGTCCAGTTCTCCGAGAGTGGCCAGTGCGCGTCGGATCGACTCGGCGTGCTCGGCGGCAGCGTCCTGGGTTGCAGCGGCCGAGTCGTCCGCGTGGCGGCGGGGTTTCACGCCGCTGTCGTCGACAGTGAAACCTGCCCGTTCGGCGTTCGCGATTGCATTGCGCACCGCCAGAACCGACCAGGTGAGCGCGGTATCGGCGCGGCGGAGTTGGTCCCCGACATGTCGCAGATGCTCGACGACCGCCACGACGGAGCGACGTTCCCTGTCCAGGTGTTTCTCCGCCGCGTCTGCTGCACGTCCATGCCAGGACTGCCACAGCGTGAGTGCGGTGTCCGTCAGAGCGCCGCGCTCGCTGTCGAGGTGTGCGGCAACCGTGTCGACGGCTTGTGCTCTGTCGTGGAGGACGGCGGGCTTCCAGTTGCGAACATCGGTGATCGTGGGGATCACTCGGGAACTGCCCGCGCCAATCCGGCGGCGAAGTACTCGTCGGTGTTCTCGTAGTCCGCGGCGACCCGGTCGATGGTGTCGGACGTCGACCAGGCACGGTCGGCGAGGAGTGAGACCGAGCGTCGCGACGCGGACTCGACTGCTGCAAGTGCCTCGACGATCGCAGCACCGCCGGAAAATCCCTCGACGGACCCCGCCGAGATCGCGCGGGTGTCGATACGGGCGATACGCCCTGCAATTCCACGGAAAGCCGTTGACAAAGAGAATAATTCGTCGATATCGGCCCTGATCGTATCCGCCATCGTCCCCCCAGACGTTCGGTAGCGCGGACACCATAACGCACAAATCCGACACCCGGGAAGTGGGCGCTACCATCATGGGCATGGCACTGACCGAATCGGATCGTCGGCTCATCGGATCGTCGCTGTTGTTCCTGGCGTCCCAGGCAAACATGGGCCGCGTCCTCGGCCCCACCGCGCTTACCGTCGGCACGATTCAGGCCACCTTTTCGGCGGACAAGTATCGGAAGATCCTCGACAACCTGGGTCCGGACGAGATCAGCCGGTACCGGCAGCACTACTACTGGGACATGGTGCATCCGTTGACGTTCGCCATCGCGCTCCGGGACGGTGCCCGGGCCCTCGACCACCACCGCCCGCTGACACCCCGCACGCGCAGGCTTCTCGCTGCCGCGCCTGTGATCGCTGCGGCCGGGGATTACGCAGAGAACATCACCGGGCTGTACCTGCTCGACCATCGCAGTCGCATCGACGACACGACCGTTCGTGCCGCGACGACGATCAGCCTCACCAAATGGGTGCTGGCCCTCGGTTGCTTGGGCTACCTGACGCAAGGTTTCCTACGGGTGTGGGGGAGAGCCGGACTGCGGCGGATACGAGGAAAACGGCGCTGACCGGGGAAACTCGCGAGGGCGCCGATTCCGTGAATGATCCGAGCGGCGACAATGAACCGGTGACGATCGCTGCGACAACCTGCTCCGCGCTGTCCGCTCTCGACGAGCCGTTGCCCGGCACCGCCGCAACGGCGCCCGGGTACGTGTGCCTGGAGTTCCCCTCGGGCTGGGGGCGGGACGTTCTCGACGGCACGGCACTCGGCCCGGAACTCGCTGCCGAACTCTCGGCCCGCGCAGATGCGGCGGGGGTCCGGTTCATGTTCATCCGCCGCCCGGGGCGCGACGTGGTGCGTGCGACCCGGACGGTTCTGCTCGCACGCACCGAACCGGGCGCTACGTGGTGCGAGCGCCTCGAGATCACACACCCGGCAGAACTGCTCGACATCGTGCCGCAGGTGGTGGCCGGGCCCGCCCTCGGTCTCGGCACCCCGGTCGGCGAACCGGTCGTGCTCGTCTGCGCCCACGGCAAGCGGGACCAATGCTGCGCGGTGCTGGGCCGTCCGGTCGCTGCGGCGCTCGCCGCCGAATTCGGTGACGCGGTGTGGGAGTGCTCTCACACCGGAGGACATCGCTTCGCCCCGTCGATGATTCTCCTGCCGACCGGTTACACCTATGGGCGCCTCGATGCCGCACAGAGCGCAGACGCAGTGCGCGCCGCGACAGCCGGCCGGGTATATCTCCCGGGTCTTCGTGGACGCAGCACGTGGGATGCGTCGGGCCAGGTTGCAGAGATCGTGGTGCGCGCGCTCACCGGCGCCGACGAACTCGACGACTTCACCGTCGATGAGGCCGCTGTCCCGGTCGTGCGTCACCGCGACGGCCGGGCATGGCGAGTCGAGATGGACAAACGCGACCTACCGCCGCGGCCGGCGAGCTGCGGTGCCGCACCCAAACCGGTGTATCCGGTGGTGGCAACCCGGGTGACGCCGATCGTTGGAGGGTTCGACCGGAGCTGATCCCGGCCACGCGGGCGAGAACGTGCAGTCCGCGCCGGCATCTATCGAACTCACGCGAATGCGTAGCCAATCGGTTACGCTTTTCGGTGTGGAGGGAGCGCGAGCGATAGCGGACCCGGTACGCCGGGAGATTCTCGAGTTGCTTCGCGCTGCACCGCTGTCGGCCGGGGGGATCGCGCAGCGCTTTGCGATCAGCCGGCCCGCCGTCAGCAAACACCTCCGGGTCCTGATCGAGTGTGGCGTGGTCGAGGTGACCGTCGACGGTCGCCGGCGCATCTACACACTGCGTACGGAGCCGCTGGTGGAAGTTGCCGACTATCTCGACAGGCTCATCGGGCCTGCTCTGCCGCAACGGTTCGATGCCTTGGACACCGAGGTTGCGAGAACCCGGCGTGAACGAAAGGCGGCATCGAACATGCCGAAGTTCGAGAACGGAAGGAAGAGAGCATGACGACTCCGAAACCGACCGGAAAGCTCGTGAACGGTTCCGAAGGGCTCGACCTCGTAGTGACGCGCACACTGCCCGGCTCTGTCTACGACGCCTGGGCAAGCATCACCGAACCCGAGCGCACCGCGCGGTGGGTCGGACGATGGGAAGGTACCGGCGCCGTCGGCGAAACGATCAGGGTGCAGATGGGTTTCGAGGAAGGTGCGCCCTGGGAGGACGTCGAGATCACCGAATGCGATGCCCCACATCGACTCGGCCTCCGGACGATCTCCGAGCAGGGCGCGTGGGACGTCTCGTTCGAACTGTCCGAAGACGGGGAGCGATCCGAGATCCGCTTCGTGCACCACCGCGTCGCGGCGGCAGAAGTCGGTGATGTCGGTCCTGGCTGGGAGTACTACCTGGACCAACTTGTGGCGTCGGTCTCCGGGGCACCGTTGCGGTCCTTCGACGACTACTTCCCCGCTCAGCGCGAGTACTTCGAGGAACAGACGCGATAACGCACGGAGGAGTGTCGGCGGGAGGCGCGGTGGGCTCGTCGGCCGCTCGTTCCTACCAGTGCACGCCCGGCAGCAGTCGTCCGATCCGCCGCAAGGTTGCGCCTCCGGTCAGTGCCGGAAGCACGCCGAAAGGCGCGGGTGGAGTCGGTTTCCGTTCTTCGGTCTCACCAACGGGTGTACCGGAATCCGATGACGCGTGATGCAACCGGGATCGGACGAGATTCGCGATCGACGGGGCGAAGAGGCTACCGAACTCGGCGAGGGTCGAGACCGGGACGTCGATGCGCGTGGGTCTTTCGATCAGGGCGCGCACGATCATCGCCGCCGCAGCCTCCGGGCTGGCTGCCGGTGCGTCGGTGTACTCGTCGGTGGGTGCGATCATCGGTGTGCGCACGAGCGGCATCCGGACTGTGGTGAAGGTGATTCCGTCGCTCAGGGTTTCTCCTGCGGCGACCTCCGCGAATGCTTCGAGGGCTGATTTGGAGGCCAGGTAGGCCGCGAACCGAGGCGTGCGGGCGGGCACACCCGCGCTGGTGATGTTCACGATGTGCCCGAAGCGTCGCCGGCGCATCTGCGGAAGAAGCGCGAGCACCAGACGCACTGCGCCGAAATAGTTGACCGCCATGGTTCGTTCGAAATCGTGCATCCGGTCCGTCGAGTCGTACAGCCCGCGACGGATCGATCGACCGGCATTGTTGACGAGCATGTCCACGTGCCCGTGGTCCGTGAGGATAGCCGCGACGGTGTGTTCGACGGAGTCTGGGTCGGTGAGATCGCAGGGGTAGGCGTGGCCCCGCCCGCCTCCGGCACAGATCTGAGCGACTACGGCGGCGAGTTCCTCGTCGCGGCGAGCCACGAGAATCACCCGCGCCCCCTCCTGTGCCACTGCGAGTGCGGCGGCTCGGCCGATCCCCGACGAGGCGCCGGTGATGACTACATTCCGGCCGGCAAGCGGTCCGGGCCCGTCCCCGCGTCGCGCGCGGTTCGGATCCAGATTCTCTTCCCAGTACCGCCAGAGCGCCGGTGCGTACGTCGAGAGATCCGGAACCGTGATACCGCTGTCGCGCAACACTTCCCGGGTTCGCGCGTCGTCGAACACGGTCGGCAGGGCGAGATGGTCGAGCATCACCGGTGGGATGCCGAGACGGTGCAGTGCGAAACGGCGAACAGCGTCGAGCCCGGGCAAAGCTGTCGACGACAAGAGCGTGCGCACGAAACCGCCGGGAACGGTGGCGACCGGAAGCGGGGCCCCCGCCGCGGAAGCGAACGCGGCGAAGACTTCACGCAGCGGTTGGGGCCGGGGAGCGACGAGGTGGAAGGCCCGGCCGTCGAGGTGCGGGCGGTGCACGAGTTCGACGATCGCAGCGGCGACATAGTCCACGGGCACCAGGTTGGTGTCGCCCAGATCGGGTACGACGAGGGGCAACCCGGAGGGCAGCGCTCCGAGGCGCGCCACCGCGGGGAAGAAGAAGTACGGCCCGTCGATCTTGTCGATGGCACCGGTGACGGAATCGCCGACGATCGCGGACGGGCGGTACGTGCGCCAGCGGATGTCGCTTCGGCGCACCGCCTTCTCGGCCTCGAACTTGGTGCGGTGGTATGGCGTCGGGAAGTGCTGCCCGAGGTCGAAATCGTTCTCGGTGAAGGTCCCGCGGTGGTCGCCGGCGACCGCGATCGACGAGACGTGGTGCAACGTCGCGTCGAGTTGCCGTGCCAGCGCGATGACGGCGTGGGTGCCGTCGATATTGGTGGCGGTCTGCTCGTCACCGGCGGTCAGGTCGTAGATGGCGCCGAGGTGCAGAATGTGCTCGGCCTGCGGGATCGTCCCCGGTTCGAGGCCGAGCTCGCTCGCCGTCAGGTCTCCGATCAGGGCGTGCAGCCGCGCGCCACCCGGCAGGGAGTCGGCGAGCGCCTCGAGCTTGGTGACGGAGCCCCGCCGCACCAGCACATGCACTTCGGCGTCGGGCCGGGTGGCGAGCAGTCGTGCGAGGACCTGCCGACCGAGAAATCCTGTTCCACCCGTGACCAGGTAGGTTGCCATGCCCGAGAACTTACTCTGAGGTAAGTATCGCGGGCCGGAAATCGGGGTCGCGCCCTAGTGGCCCAGCCCGACCTTCTCGTGAATTCGTTTCATCCATGCCGGCGCCCACCAGTTCGCCTCACCCATCAGCTTCACCAGCGACGGGACCAGAAGCATCCGGATGATCGTCGCGTCGATGATGAGCGCGATGATCATGCCGATGCCCAGGAACCGCATGATCGACAGACCGGAGATCGTGAACGCACCGGTCACCACGATCAGCAGCAGGGCAGCCGCAGTGACGACCCGGCCGGTCCGCGCGGTGCCGTATTCCACGGCTTCGACCGTGGTGGCGCCCGCTGCGCGGGCCTCGACCATCCGGGACATGAGGAACACCTCGTAGTCCGTGGAGAGGCCGAACACGACCGCCAGGATCAGGACGACGAATGTCGGCTCGAGTGCACTGGGTACGACACCGATCCACGATGCGCCGTGCCCGAGCTGGAACACCCAAGTCAGCACGCCGAACGTGGCTGCCAGGCTCAATCCGGCCATCAGGACCGCCTTGATCGGCAGCACCACGGAGCCGAACGCGAGGAACAACAGCACCAGCGTCGAGGCCACCATGATCGCGATCATCCACGGCAGAGCGTCGGCGATCGCAGCATTGGCGTCGTCGACGAGCGCGCGTCCGCCACCGACGAGCACCTCCGTTCCGGCGGGTTCGGGCACGGCACGCAGTTCGTCGGTGATGGCACTCGCCCGGGGCGTGCCGTCGACCCCCTGCCCGTACAGCGCTTGCAACACCGCGACGTCGCCCTGGGAGCCGACGGTGACGGTTTGCTCGATGCCGTCGAGGGCGGTCGCCGCGCGCGACACCTCACGAACTGCCTCGGCCGACGGGGTCTGTCCGTTGTCGCCGCGTACCACCAGGGTGGCGCCGTTCCCGCTGCTGGAGAAGTCGTCGAGGAGTTTCTGCGTTGCGGCGCGTGCGGGACTGTCTTCCGGAAGGGCCGTGTACTCGATCTCGCCGAAGCCGGCCTTGAAGACCGGTGTGGCAAGCACGAGCAACCCAGCGGTGATGACGATCGCGATGGTCGCGGGTCGCCGCATCACGTTCCGCACCACACGGCCCCAGAAGCGCACGGCGCGGGCCTCGCTGCGAGCGGACGCCTCCCTGTCCCAGGTCCAGGCGTTGATTCGGTGACCGAGCAGTGCGAGCACGGCCGGCACGGCGGTCAGGGACAGCAGGGCAGCGCTGAACACGGACGCCATCGCGCCCAGGCCGAGCGACCGCAGCACCGACTGCGGGAAGACGAGCATGCCCGCGAATGCGCAGATCAGCAGGGCCGCGGAGAACATCACCGTGCGCCCCGCAGTGAACATGGTGCGTTTCGTGGCGGCGATGACCTCGGCTCCGGCGTTGAGTTCTTCGCGGAACCTACTGACGATGAACAGGCCGTAGTCGATCGCCAGGCCGAGCCCGATCAACGAGGTGATGTTCAGCGCGTACGAGGACACGTCGGTGAACATCGTGAGGAATCGCAGCGTCGCGAGCGAGGAGAAGATCGCAAGGACACCGACGAACACCGGCACCGCTGCGGCGACGACCCCACCGAAGATGAACACCAGCAGGAGGAGTGTCACCGGAATCGCGATCGCCTCCGAGACGATCAGGTCGTGTTCGAGGGTTCCGGTGAATTCCACTCCGACGACGGTCCCGCCGGCGAACTGCGAATCGACTCCGGGAACCTCGAGCATCTCGAGGACCGCCGGGAAAGTAGCGTTCGTGACCCCCGATTCCTCTCCGAGGATGATCGAGGCCGCGACACTGCGCTGGTCTGTGGAGACCAGCAGCTGGTTCATCGGCGGCGGTGCCGTCCAGTAGGTCGAAATGGACGTGACCGTCACCTCGTCGGAGAACTTCCCGAGGGTTTGCTCGACGTCGTCTCGGATGTCGTCGATGGTCTGGCCTTCGGGAGCGGTGTACATCGCGATGATGTCTGCCGTCTGCGGACCGAAGGTGTCGTAGATGATCTTCTGGGCCTGCACGGATTCGCTGCCCGCCACGTAGTAGCCGGTGCCGGAGAGTTTTCCGAACACCCCCACTCCCCAGATTCCGGCAGCCAGGACCACCAACAGGACCGCGGCGAGAACCCACCGACTTCTGGTCACCACGATGTCGGCCCAGCGGTTCATGCACACTCCCGTTTCGGTTGCCTCGGTTACCGAACGGCAACTGTACTGGCGGGAGAATCGAGCGCCACAGCGATACCGGTCATAACGGAAACGGGAGCGCAATCCACCCGGCAGTCACAGCACGGGAGGGCGAAGAGAGAGGCGGACCGACGCGCCCGATGCCTCACGGCGTCTCGCGCAACGTGGCTCCAGCCGGACGGTATTCCACGAAGGCCGTTCATACTGGCTCCGGGGCGTACTGACGCGCCGATCCATGCGGTTCCAACACCGCCACCCCGGGATGTATTCCCCGGATAATTCCGCTGGTCATCAGCCGTGCGTGCCGTGCCCACCGGTGGATGAGTGATCGGTGACGCCGTCCACCCGGGCCGCATCGTCCGGACCCACGACGACGAACTGTCCCATCATCCCGCTGTCCTCGTGCCACAACAGGTGGCAGTGATACATGTAGGGCATCGCGGGGTCGCTGTGCTCACCGAACCGCACGAGAAGGCGCACCGTCGAGTTCGGGGGTACGAACACCGTGTCCTTGCGTCCGGCGAGGAGGGGACGGTCGTTTCGGGTGCCCGTCGCATCGACAACCTTGAATTGAACGTCGTGAATATGGAAGTTGTGGTGGGTGGACGACGCGTTGCGGACCTCCCACATCTCGGTGGCGCCGGCGGGAACCACGTCGTCGATGCGGGTCATGTCCACGGTCCTGCCGTTGATCATGTTCGTCCCGTTCAGATCGATGCGGCGGGTGGTGCTCGGCTCACCGAGATCCTCGAACGTGATGAGGCGTTCCGGCAGCGCTGCGGAGCTTTCGAGGACGGTGGCCGTGCGTAGTTCCAGAATGTCGAAGCTGTCGTCGCCGCCGGAGAAGCGGCTCTGGAAGAAATCGGAACCGAGCGCCGGCGGGGTGCTGCGCAGGACATCCCGAGACCCGGGCACAGGACGCACGACGATCTCGGCGCGCTCGCCGGGAGAGAGCTGAACGTTGCGTACGGGGGTGGGACGTTCGAGCAGGCCGCCGTCGGTGCCTACGAGAGCGAACTCCTGACCGGACTCGAACGAGAAGTCGAAAACCCGTGCGTTCGACGCATTGAGCAGTCGCAACCGCACTGCTTCGGTCGTGACATCGAGAAACGGCCCGGGCGTGCCGTTGACAAGGATCTCGTCTCCGACCGTCCCGGAGATCCCGAAAACGCCGGGGTTCTCGTCGAGCTGGTCACCGTCGAACTTCTTGTCCTGGACGATCAGCGGAATGTCGTCGACCCCATACGTCTGGGGCAGGGCCCGAGCGCCGGGGGCGGTCGGGTCGGCCGGATCATCCACCAGGAACATCCCCGCGAGGCCTCGGTACACGTGTTGCGCGGTGGCGCCGTGGAGGTGCGGGTGATACCAGAGCGAGGCAGCGGGCTGGTCGATGGTCCACGTCGGGGACCACGTGTCGCCGGCGTCCACAACCTGATGGGGGCCACCGTCCATCGCCGCGGGAAGACGCATGCCGTGCCAGTGCACGGTGCTGGTTTCGCCGAGCTGATTGGTGACATCGACGCGAACCTTGTCGCCGCGCGCGGCGCGGAGGGTCGGGCCGAGATAGGAGCCGTCGAAGCCCCACGTCCGAGTCGCCGGGCCGTGGCCGAAATCGCTCGTGCCACCCTGCAGCGTCAGATCGAATACGCGGGTGCCGTCGGCGGTCACGGTGCCGGTCTCCAGCGGAGGGATCTGCAGTGGCCGGTCGAAGTCGACCCGGCCGAGCGTGTCCACGTCGGCCGTCGTCCACGTGTAGGCCACCACGGAGGCGCCGGTCGCAGCCGCCACCAGGACGAGGGCGAGTGCCGCCACGACCAGCCGCACCAGAAGTTTCATACTCACCATGCTCGTCCGCGGCACGACGCGGCACCTCCGGTGTGATACCCGATCTTGCCCTCGGGGAGAACCCCGAAGATCACCCGCTGCGCAGGCGCAGCCGTCCGTTTTCCCGCGGCGGCACTAGGGTTTTCGTCATGCGAATTCATCTCGGCCCGGACCACGACGACTACCTCGCTGCGGCGATCACCGACGGTGGCGCCACGGTGTCGTCGCTCGAGGACGCCGACGCCGTCGTCTGGTACGGCAGTGCGGAGGACTTCCCCGCCCTGCCCGAACGGGTGCGCTGGGTGCAACTCGCCTACGCGGGCATCGAACCGTTCTTCCGTGCCGGCCTGGTAGACCGCACCAGGGTGTGGACGAACGCGTCCGGGGTCTATGCCGACAACGTGGCCGAGTACGCGGTCGGAGCCCTGCTGGTCGGCCTACGGCAATTCCACACCGCCGTCGCGGCGAACCGGTGGAGCAAAGATCGCATCGATCCCCTCGTCCGCCCGCTGCACGGATCGACCGTGGCGATCGTGGGATGCGGGGGAATCGGCCGGGCGATGATTCCGAGACTCCGTGCCTTCGGGGTGGAGGTCGTCGCGGTCACCCGTTCCGGACGTCCGGTCGACGGAGCGTCGGTGACGTTGCCGGCACACCGCACCTCTGAGGTGTGGACGATGGCCGACCACTTCGTCGTTGCGGCGCCCGCGACCGCCGACACCGACCGGATGGTCGGCGCTGCGGCGTTCGATGCCATGCCGGATACGGCGTGGCTGGTGAATGTGGCGCGCGGCAACCTGGTCGACACCGATGCGCTGGTCGATGCATTGCGCGCGGGCACGATCGCCGGGGCGGTGCTCGACGTGACCGAACCCGAACCGCTGCCGGACGGGCATCCGCTGTGGGCACTCGACAATTGCGTGATCACCCCGCACGTCGCGAACACTCGGAGCGGTTTGACCGCCACCTTTGCGCCGACGCTCCGTGAGAACGTGCGGAGGTTCATCGCCGGGGAGGACCTCGTCGCGCGCGTCGATCCGTCGGCAGGCTACTGAGCTCCCGTGTCGCGCAGGTCTTCGACGGTCTGACAGCATTCCGTTCTCACACGGAGCGTTCCGCAGCCTTCTTGATGGCGTCGAGCCGTCGGTCCCATCCCGAGCCCACCGCTTCCAGCGCCCTGCCCACCGCGCTCAGCCTGGAACCGGCTGCGGAGAAACGGAGTTCGCGGCCGACACGTTCGGACGTCACCAGACCGCAGTCTTCCAGTATCGACAAATGCTTGGCGATCGCTTGACGCGAGACCGTGCATTCCCCCGCCAGACCCGACGCGGACGCCGGGGATCGGGCGAGTCGTTGCAGCAGTTGCCACCTCGTGTCGTCCGCGAGTGCCGCGAATACGCGAGTCGGGTCGGTTACTGTGCCCGCGTCGGAGCCGCCGTCGTCGAACGTTCCCGTTTTACTGTGCGGCAACGATTTTCCTGCCCTCCAGGTGCTGTCGTGCGAGATCGAGTTCGATGGTCCACCCTTCGACGTTCCCCTCGTACTTCGCGCGACGCTCGGCGGCGTCTCCGGGAAGCGACTCGAAGCCGGTTTCCGTCACATGCAGGACGGTGGAGGAGTCGGAGACGGCATCGACCCGGAATTCGACGAGCGTGGACGGGCTGTCGGGGTCGGTGCTGTCGGCCAACCAGCGGAACGCCGCGTAGTGCGGTTTATCCAGCGCCACCGTGCGGAACAGGAAGGCGCCGTGGACGGGATCGTGGACGACGGTGAGGTCGCCGTCGCGTTCGAGTCGGTGTTCGGTGATCGTGTGGTCGTTGATGTACCACCCGGGTTCGGCTACGAGTTCCCAGACCCGTGCGGCCGGTGCTTCGATGGCGATCTGTCGTTCGATGCGGTCGAGTTCGTCGGTCATGACGTCTCCTCGTTCGATGCGATCGGGGTGCAACCCCATGGTTGCACCCCGATCGTCTATCGGCAACCCCTTGGTTGCAGTTGAGTCGACGCACCCCAGCTCAGGACGCGGGAAGTACGTCGATGGTGCCCTGGCACACGGCGTTCTGTGGATTGACGAACCACCACCCCGCGCCGGTCTGGAGCGTGACAGTGAAGTTGATCGTTCCGGACCCGGTGAGGGTGCGGTTCACCGGGACGCTCGGCTTCTGTTTCCACGCCTCCTGATCGCTGACGCTCCGTCCGGACTGACCGGTGCTGGTGTTGTGCCAGTCGACCAGCACCTGCGTGCCGTACCAGTTCGGTCCGATACTCGGGATGAGACCACCAGGAGGAGTGGGCAAGTCGTTGTTGCCGCTGAGCAGGAGAGATGGCAAGAACTCGCCCTCGCCGCCGGGACGGGACGCCCCCGACGAGGCGGTGACGGTCCAGGTGAACGGCGGCGCCCAAAATAGCGGGTTGGCGCTTCCGCACGTCATGGTGGTGGAAGTCGGCGCGGCGTGTGCTGCCCCGACGTTTCCGACAGTCATCGCAACACCCAACCCCGCTGCCATGACTGCCGCCGCACCCACGCGGCGAAATGTTCGTTCGGCCATGTACATACTCCGTTCGATCGCAGGAAACAGAACACGCCATTCCTATCGAATATGCGAGGCGTCCGGTCGCATTCCGTACAAATCGACCTGCGCTGAACCGTGCGCGCGGGATTGTCGACGGGAGCGGCAGTCGCGTAACTTCGCGAAACCTGGCCCAGTTGTCCGGTGGGATCGGTCTTTTCGATCCGCACACTTTCTATGCCAGGATGGCCCCACCAATGCCACCGCAATCCTGCATGGGAGGGATCATCGCATGCCGACCATCGAAGAGCGCTTAGCGAGACTCGAAGCCCTCGAAGAGATCCGGATGCTGAAGCACCGCTACTTCCGCGCGAGTGATGCGAAGGATCCGGTGGCGATGCGTGCCTGTTTCGTCGCCGACGGCGCCGACATCTACTACGGGCCCGCGCTCGGGAGGTTCGACGACGCGGACGGACTGGTGGACGCGTATTCCCGGATCGCGCTTCGGCGCGTCGACGATCGCTACGTCATCCTCGATATGCATCACGGGATGCACCCCAGCATCCGACTCATCGGCCCGGGCGCGGCGACCGGCGCCTGGACACTGCGATTCCGGCAGGTGGACGTGCAGGCCCGGACCGAGCGGGTCACCGCGCTGGACTACGACGACGGCTATGTGGTCGAGGACGCCGAGTGGAAGATCGCGAAATGTCATGTGCGCGTCCTGTGGTCCATCGAACGCACCCTCGCCGACGACGTGAAAGTGATTGTGTGACATGATCGAAAGCGCACCGGAGCGGAAAGTAGCCCTTGTCACCGGCGGGAGTCGCAGCGTCGGTAAGGGGATCGCCTGCGCACTCGGTTCCGACGGGTGGACCGTCTATGTCACCGGTCGTGGGCCTGTCGGTGCCGGTGGACCGCTCGATCACACGGCCGACATCGTCACCGAGCGCGGCGGTCGCGGCATCGCGGTGCAGTGCGATCACCGTGACGACGGGCAGATCCACGACCTCTTCACCCGCATCACGGACGAGCAGAACGGCAGGCTCGACGCGCTCGTGAACAATGTGTGGGCGGCTCCGAAAGGCTTCGCAGGTTTCACCGAGCCGTTCTGGAAGCGACCCATCGACGTGGGACAGCCTGATCGGTGTGGGTCTGCGCGCGCACTACGTTGCTTCGGTGGAGGCCGCCCGGATGATGGTGCCGCGCAGCAGCGGCATGATCGTCAACATCTCGTCGTTCGGCACTCGTGCTCACCTGCATTCGGTGCTGTACGGCATGTCGAAAGCCGGCCTCGACAAGATGGCCGCCGACATGGCCGTGGAACTGCACGGCACCGGGGTCACCACGCTGTCGCTCTGGCCGGGCCTGGTCGAGAACGAGGCCATGCAGGCGCGCGGGCTCGACAACTTTCAAGGCTTCCCGTTGGCCAACGCCGAGACACCCGAATTCATCGGCCGTGTCGTCGTCGCCCTGGCGGGCGATCGCGAGGTGAACGGCCGGAGTGGATCGACCCTCATCACCGCAGAGGTGGCGCTGGAGTACGGGGTCGTGGATATCGAAGGAAACCAACCGGATTCACATCGCGCCGTGTTCGGTGGCGGACCGGTATTCGGCAGTTGAACACGAAGTGCGTCACCCCGGCGTGCACGTCGCTCAGCGCGGTCGGCTTCAGTCCAGAGTCCAGACGGCGAGGGGAGTGGAGGCGTCGGTGCCGACGAGCACGATTTCGGTGAGGTTCGTGCCGGAGGGGATCTCGAAGAGGAGACTTCCGTGGCGTCTCTCGCCCGAGGACAGGGTCCCTGAGCCGAGATCGTCCTCGAGTCCCACGGTGGAGGCAACGTAGATGTCTCCCCCAGGGGTCCGAACCGAGAAGTACACGGTGCTGTAGGAGAACTCGCCCGATCGAGTATCGATCTCGACCCACACGGTGTAGCCGGCGCCGTGGAGGGGCACGGGCGTTGCCGGATATTTCTCTATTCGGGGGTATGGGAGGGCTGCGAAGTTGGACACGGTGACCCCTGCGGTGCCCGTGACCCCTTCGGTGGGTCCGTTCATCTCTTGGGAGACCGTGACAGTGCCCCCGATCGATACGGTCGGAACGCCGGAGTCGGGGAGGGGCTTCCGGTCGGCGCGATCTTCGATCGAGGGGGAGGACTGGGCCGGTGCGGATGACTCGGACCGAGTGTTTGCGCAGGCTGTGAGGGGTAGAAGTGCAACGAGCGTGGCGGCGACGACGAGGAGGTGCTTTCTCATTGTCTGGACCTTCTTTCCGGTTTACCTCAGCGCACGAGGACCACTGACCCGCGACTCCAGCGAGGACCACAGGCGAAATCGATATCCCGGTGCTTCCCCCCCATTCTGGCCCTGATGTTCTCCGGACCGATAGGGGCTACGGCCGTAATTCTGGGCTTCGACGTGGGCTCGCACCGTATCGATTGAGGAATTGCCGGCTCGACCGGCGCCTTTCTGCGGGGTGGCTGGATAGTATCGCCGGGTGGCCGGATCGCAGAAAGCTGCCGTGCTGACCTCGCAGGACGAGGATTTCCCCCGCTGGTATCAGGACGTTCTGAACAAAGCCGAAATGGCCGACAACGGGCCGGTTCGCGGGACGATGGTGATCCGGCCGTATGCGTATGCCCTGTGGGAGCACATGCAGTCCGCAGTGGACGCGAGGATCAAGGCTGCCGGTGCCGAGAACGTCTACCTGCCGTTGCTTATTCCGCAGTCCTACCTCGAGCGAGAATCCGAGCACGTCGAAGGGTTCAGTCCGGAGCTTGCGGTGGTCACCCACGCCGGCGGTAAGGACCTTGCCGAACCGGTGGTCGTGCGCCCGACGAGTGAGACGGTGTTCGGTGAACTGATGGCCACGTGGGTGCAGTCGTACCGCGATCTGCCGATGCGTCTGAATCAGTGGGCCAACGTCGTGCGGTGGGAACTGCGGCCCCGGATCTTCTTACGCACGAGCGAGTTTCTGTGGCAGGAAGGCCACACCGCTCATGCCACCCGAGACGAGGCCAGCGCATTCACCCGCCGGATTCATCTCGGCGTCTACCGAGACTTCCTCGAAAACATGCTCGCAATTCCCGTCATGGTCGGGATCAAGACCGAGCGCGAGAAGTTCGCCGGTGCCGTGACCACCTTGACGTGCGAGGCGATGATGCGTGACGGCAAGGCGCTGCAGATGGCGACCAGTCACGAACTGGGACAAAACTTCGCCACGGCGTTCGGCATCAGCTTCACTGACTCGTCCGGACAGGCGCAAACATGCTGGACCACCTCATGGGGATCGAGCACACGCATGGTCGGTGGTCTGATCATGGCGCATGGCGATAACCAGGGACTGTGTATCCCGCCGAAGGTCGCCCCGGTGCAGGTGGTGGTGATCGTGGTCAAAGAGGACGACGGCACCGTGTCCGCGGCGTCTGCTCTCACCGACTCGCTTTCGTACGCCGGCATTCGTGCGCGCCTCGATATTCGCACCGACCAAGGTTTCGGGCGCCGAGCCACCGAATGGGAACTGAAGGGCGTTCCGCTGCGCGTCGAGGTCGGGCCCCGTGATCTCGAGCGGGACGAGTTCACGGTGCGCAGGCGCGATACGCAACAGAAGTTCACGGTCGCGCGCGACGCGGTGGTCACGACCCTCCGCGAGCTACTCGACACCATCCACGCCGAGATGTTCTCGGCCGCCCACGAACGCCTCGGGCAGCACGTAGCAGACGTCGCGACCCCCGCGGAGGCGGTCGATGCCGCTGCCACCGGATTCGCCCGTATCCCCTGGAGGGTTCTCGGTGAAGCGGGGGAGCGTCAACTCAACGCGCACGCGATCACCGTCCGGTGCCTCCAGACCGCCGACGGCGGCTTGCCGGACGTCGATACACCGGATGGTGAGCTCATGGCGATTGTGGGCCGCAGTTACTAGTGCACTTCCAGAGCAGAACCGAACCTGTCGCGGACTGGACACCACGCAGCCGCTGTCGTCTCGGCCTTAACACCTTTACGGGTTTCGACGCGAGAAAGCGGACATCGACCGGGCGGTCGGTACTTGATGCGTTCACGGTAGGAGCGGAGCATGACAGGAGTCGACCTTCACCCGAATGACCTACGGGAAAGGACATGCGATGAGTGCAGCCGACAACATTTCGCTCACCGTGATCGGCTTGGGGCCGATGGGCCAAGCGATGACCCGCATCCTGCTCGGCGCCGGCCATCCGGTCACGGTCTGGAACCGGACGCCCGAACGTGCAGACACGCTGGTTGCGGCGGGCGCGACACGCACTGCCGCCCCGGCCGACGCGGTCGCTGCTTCGGAGTTGATCATCCTCAGCCTGACCGACTACCGGGCGATGTACGACATCCTCGAACCGGTGGACGACCTGAGCGGTCGCACCCTCGTCAATCTCAGCTCCGACACCCCGGAAAACACGGCCTCGGCGGCCGAATGGGTGGCCCGGCGCGGCGGCCGGTTTGTCGCCGGCGGAATCATGGTGCCGGCACCGATGCTGGGTACCGACGCAGCCTACGTCTACTACAGCGGCGACCCCGAGGCCTTCCACGGTGTGGAACCCGTGGTGCGGGCGCTCGGGACACCTCGGTACCTGGGCGGCGATATCCGGCTCGCCCAGCTCTTCTACCTGGCGAACCTGGACGTCTTCCTGACTGCACTCGCAGCGGTCCTGCATGCGGCGGCCCTCATCGAGTCGGTCGGCGGTCCGGTCGACCACGCGCTCGAGGACCTGTACGAACACCTCACGCTGATACCCGACATAATCGGACCGAGCGGCGACCTGGCCGCGGACCTGGCCACGGGCCGGCACCCGGGAGACCTGAGCACAGTCACCATGATGGGTGCCACCGCCGACCATCTGGTGCAGGCCAGTATCGATACCGGTGTTGCGCAAGAGTTGCCGGCAGCAGTCGAACACCTCTACGACGCCGCGATCGTCGCCGGGCACGGGAAAGACAACTGGACCAGCCTGTTCGAGGTGATCAAAGCCGGTCGTGAGACGCGCGGACGCTGATCCGGCCGCTCGGAGGGTTCGCACCGGCCATCCCGGTACCCGCGACGAGGCCGCCCGCTACCGACACGTAGGCACGAACAGCACCTGAATCACGCACGGGGTTGCACAACTATCGAACATACGTGCGATAATTGTGGTGAATACGTGCAGTTGGAGGTGCGGAATGGGATGGGGAAACGGCCCGCCGACCTGGTCGGAGATGGAGCGTGTCCTGTCCGGCAGGCCTCCGTCCGGCGCATCCCGCCGCGATCTCGTCCACCCCGGCGACGGCAACGACAGCCCGGCGTGGAGCCGCACCCGAGGCGAGTACGAAAGTCGGGCCCGGCCACCCGACGGCCCGGTGGTGCCGTACGCCGAGTTGCACACGCACTCGGCGTTCAGCTTCCTCGACGGCGCCTCGACCCCGGAGGAACTGGTCGAAGAAGCGGTGTGTCTCGGCCTCGAGGCTCTCGCGATCACCGATCACGACGGCCTGTACGGCGCCGTGCGCTTCGCCGAAGCCGCGCGGGAACTCGATATGCGGACGGTGTTCGGTGCGGAGTTGACGCTCGACGATGCGCATCTGCTGGTGCTCGCCCGCGGACAGGAAGGGTACCGCCGGTTGTCTCGGCAGATCGCCGATGCACACCTGGTCGGAGGGGAGAAGAACGAACCTCGTTACGACTACGACGCGCTCACCGATGCGGCGGGCGGCCACTGGCAGATCCTCACCGGGTGCCGTAACGGACACGTGCGCCGTGCCCTCGACAACGGTGGTCCGGGAGCCGCCGAAGCGGCTCTGCTCGATCTCGTCGACCGGTTCGGGCCCGACCGCGTCACCGTCGAGCTCACGTGGCAGGGAACTCCCGACGATTACGAACGCAATGTCGCACTGTTCGGACTCGCGGAGCGCCACGGAATTTCGTCTGTCGCCGGTACCGCCGCACACTTCGCCCGGCCGGAGCGCCGACGACTCGCCATGGCCATGGCGGCCATATCCGATCGACAGAGCCTCGACGACGCAGCGAGTCGCCTCCCTCCCGCCGGTGGCGGCCATCTCCGCTCCGGAGCCGAGATGGCCCGGCTGTTCACGGCCTTTCCCGGTGCCGTGCACACCGCGGCGGAACTCGGCCGCGAATGTGCTTTCGACCTGCGGCTCATCGCCCCGAAGCTACCTCCGTTCGACGTGCCCGACGGGCACACGGAGTTCACGTGGCTGCGTGCCCTCACCTACGCGGGCGCACTCCGCCGGTACGGACCGGTCGAGCACAACCGGGATGCGTACCGGCAGATCGAGCACGAACTCGGCATCATCGGCAGTCTCGGCTTTCCCGGTTACTTCCTGGTCGTCCACGACATCGTCGAGTTCTGCAGGGACAACGACATCCTTTGCCAGGGAAGAGGTTCGGCTGCCAACTCTGCTGTCTGTTACGCCATCGGCATCACCAACGTCGACCCCGTGCGCAACCGACTACTGTTCGAACGGTTCCTGTCACCGGAGCGCGACGGACCTCCCGATATCGACCTCGACATCGAATCCGATCGGCGCGAAGAAGCGATCCAGCACGTCTATGCGAAATACGGCCGGACCCACGCCGCGCAGGTCGCCAACGTCATCACCTACCGCGGAAGGTCGGCGGTTCGCGACATGGCGCGCGCGCTCGGTTACTCGCAGGGGCAGCAGGATGCGTGGAGCAAACAGATCAGCAGATGGGGAGGGGTGAGCGTCGAAACCGACGCAGACATCCCCACTGCCGTTCTCGATCTCGCCGAGCAGATCGAAGGCCTGCCACGACATCTCGGAATCCATTCGGGCGGCATGGTGATCTGCGACCGGCCCGTCTCCGATGTGTGCCCTGTCGAATGGGCGCGAATGCCGGGCCGCACCGTCCTGCAATGGGACAAGGACGATTGTGCCGCCGCGGGACTCGTGAAGTTCGACCTACTCGGACTGGGAATGCTCTCCGCGCTGCATTACATGATCGATCTCGTCGCCGAACATGAAGGTGTCCGGGTCGATCTCGCGCAACTCGACCTGACCGAGGACGGCGTGTACGAGATGCTGCGCCGCGCCGACTCGGTGGGTGTGTTCCAGGTGGAGTCACGCGCGCAGATGGCAACCTTGCCGCGTCTGAAACCCCGGAACTTCTACGACCTCGTCATCGAAGTGGCGCTCATCCGGCCCGGACCCATCCAGGGCGGGTCCGTGCATCCGTACATCCGCCGTCGCAACGGACTCGAACCGGTCACCTACGACCATCCGTGTCTCGAGAAGTCGCTCGAACGCACCCTCGGTGTCCCGCTGTTCCAGGAACAGTTGATGCAGATGGCAGTCGATGCCGCCGGGTTCAGCGCAGCCGAGGCCGATCAGTTGCGACGGGCGATGGGATCGAAGCGATCGCCCGAGAAGATGGAGCGCCTGCGCGACCGCCTCTACGACGGGATGCGCGAGTTGCACGGCATCACCGGCGCCGTCGCCGACGGCATCTACGAGAAACTGCATGCGTTCGCGAATTTCGGTTTCCCCGAAAGCCATTCGCAGAGTTTCGCGTCGCTCGTCTTCTATTCCGCCTGGTTCAAACTGCATCATCCCGCCGCATTCTGTGCGGGTCTGCTCCGGGCGCAGCCGATGGGCTTCTACTCTCCGCAGTCGCTCGTCGCCGACGCACGCCGGCACGGGGTGATCGTGCACGGTCCCGACATCGGTGCGAGCCTCGCGCAGGCGACGGTGGAGAACGCGGGGAAGGAAGTGCGGCTCGGTCTTGCGTCGGTGCGGCACATCGGCGAAGACCTTGCCGAACGGATCGTCACCGAACGGCAGGAACACGGCCCGTACACCTCGTTCCTGGACCTCACCGCGCGTATCGAATTCACCACTGCGCAGGCCGAGGCACTCGCGACCGCCGGAGCGCTCGGCGGGTTCGGCGTCACCCGGCGTGAGGCGCTGTGGGCTGCTGCCCCCGCTGCCACTCAGCGCCCGGGGCGACTGCCCGGTGTGGGGGCGACCGCCGTGGCGCCGGCACTGCCGGGCATGAGCGCCCTCGAGCTGGCCGCCGCCGATGTCTGGGCCACGGGGGTGTCCCCGGACAGTTACCCGACGCAGTTCCTGCGTGCACGGCTCGACGCGCTCGGCGTGGTTCCGGCGTCGCGACTGCTCGACGTGCCGGACGGAACGAGGGTGCTCGTCGGAGGGGCGGTGACGCACCGGCAGCGACCCGCAACGGCCGCAGGCGTCACCTTCCTCAACCTGGAGGACGAAACCGGCATGGTGAACGTGGTGTGTTCGGTCGGGCTGTGGGCGCGGTACCGCACCCTCGCCCACACCGCCTCGGCGTTACTCGTCCGGGGGCGACTCCAGAACGCCGACGGCGTGGTGACGCTGCTCGCCGACCACCTGGAACCTTTGGACCTGCGGATGCCGGGCAAGTCGCGCGACTTCCAGTGATGCCCCCGACTGTCGGTGGCCTGTATCGGGTGCATGGAGGGTGACCTGAGGGGTCGCGCTACCGTGGGGACGTTCCCGATCGTGTGCCCCCGGAATCGTCAACCTGGTCGCGTGGCTCGTCATGCGCCTGCGATGCTCGTCCGGAGTACCCGACGAAACCCTTGATCGAGAGGACCCACACCGATGCGTGAGGTCGACCTGGTTGCCTTCGAGACCGCACTCGCCGACGGAGCACCCGTCATCGATGTACGCGAACGCGACGAATACGCCCAGGTGCGGGTGCCCGGCGTCACCAATATCCCGCTCAGTGAGTTCGTCGCCCGCATCGACGAGATTCCCACGACCGGGACCGTGTACGTGATCTGCGCCGTCGGCGGACGCAGCCTCCAGGCCGCGAACTATCTCGCGGGCCGGGGAATCGACGCGGTGTCCGTCGCCGCGGGCACCGACGGGTGGGCGCGTTCGGGCAGGCCCACCGAGAGCGGCGAGTAAGCGGCAGCGGCCGCGGGGCCGCAGCACTCAGTGAGCGGCAGCGGTGCCGAGGAGTGCTGCGGCTCCCGCGACCAACCCGTCGCGCCAATGAACGTTGTCGTGACCGCCGCAGAATTCGCGGTAGTCGACGTCGAACCGCTTTGCGAGGCGCCGAACGTCGCGATTCTCTTCGATCAACTGCGGCTCCAGAACTCCGCTACGCATCCGGAATCGTGACCCGCACTCGTCTCATCTCTGGTGCCAACGGCTCATCTCGGGAATGATCCCGATATGAGCCTTCACCTCTCCCTCGGCGAGAAGATCGCACCGAAGGGCCGGATTCTTACGGTTTCCGAACTCGATGTAGCCACCTTGGCCGATATGCGTCCATTGCTGATCGAAGTTGCGCGCTCCCGCGGGACTATCTCTTATTCGGCGCTCATAAAGGCACTGGATTTGCCGCACGCGACTAACGGCTTGGGACGCATACTGGACCTACTGTCCGAGGATTGTAGCCGTCGGGACGAACCCTCCCTGGCCGCGCTTGTAGTCTCGCAATCGACTGGGGAAGTAGGGGAAGCCTTTTGGGGGAATCCGGCTTCCGAACGAAAGTTGGTGTATCAAATCTGGGGAGAAATCGCTGAAGCGGAGTGATGCATAGGCCCCGATCGTTCTCCTGGTGTTCAAGAGACATGACCATTGACTCGAGGAGTTCTGACGTCTCGTTGTCCCACCTGGCGCTCCCGCCTGCGATATCCTGCCGAGATGGTCGGTCGGCCACATCGACTGGTCGGCGCACCCTCAGGAGGTGTGGTCGTGAAGATTCGAGTAGTGCCAGCGCTGATATCGGTCTTGCTTCTTACGGGATGCGTCGCTGACGATGATTCCGACACGACAGGAGCTGGTACAGGCAATGCGTCAACAGAATCGACGACCGTCGGGCTGCCCCGCAATGCACAAGGGCGAATTGACAAGAACTTTGGCGAGTCCGCCGGCCTCCACGACAACGCCAGTGGTGAACCTGCCTTTACGTTCACACTGACCAACCCTCGAATGAATTCGGGATGCACGGGTTTCTGGCAGATCACCCCGAATGGGCATTACCTGTTCGTCGACGTCGAGGCCGTCACGTCGTCGACCTATACGGAAGCGGTCACCGGTGCAGGTAACCGCAGCGTCAAACAGATGGCCGACCGCAGCTTGAAAGCGGGTAACTGGAAGGGGATTGGGCCGGATGGGGCCGTGCTGACCAGCCTGATCAGCACCGCGGCGCTCAACTGCGACGAACTCGACGACGACGGGTTCAACGAGCCGTTGGCGCCGGCGTCAACTTATCGAGGCACATACGCTTTTGACATCCCGATCGGAACCAAGAGCATTTACCTGGACATGTTGGGAAAGGACATCAGCTGGGAGTGGCGGATTCCGGAGACCCTGAGCCCAGGTGCACCCGGTGCACCGAGCGGGTTCTGAGTCGTACACACCGATTATCTTGCCGTGGCGGCGGGCGTCGTGGATCTTCCGGTGGCAACGCGAGGTGGGGGCGCAGTGTGCGGTATCTGGCTCTGATGGGTTTGACCGTGTCCGCAGCGGCGACGTGGTATCGCCGGTGCGATGACGCGTAAGGCATCACCAGCAAAGGCGCGTTCTGCCTGTGTGCGATCAAAAGATCAATTTGAACTTTTGCACGGCCGCTCCCGTATCGCGATTGAAGCGAATCAGACAGCGCCTTCAAAGCCGTTCTGGCGCCAGGCTTCGTAACTGACCACCGCGGCGGCGTTCGACAGGTTCAGCGAGCGCCGGCCCGGCAGCATCGGGATGCGGACCTGCGCGGTGATGTGCGGGTCGGACAGGACCTCTTCCGAGAGCCCCGTCGGCTCCGGTCCGAACAGCAGCACGTCGCCCGGCCGGTACTCGATCTCTGCGTAACCGGTGGTGCCGTGAGCGGTGAAGGCGTACACGCGCTCGGGGCGCAGAGCCTCCCACGCGGCAGCAAGATCGGCGTGAACCGTGACCGACGCGAGGTCGTGGTAGTCGAGACCCGCCCGGCGCAGTTTCGGCTCCGAGAGGTCGAACCCGAGTGGTTCCACGAGGTGCAGTTCGGCACCCGTCGCGGCAACCATCCGAATGGCGTTGCCGGTGTTGGGCGGAATGCGTGGTTCGTGGAACATCACTCTGAACATAACCAGAGAAAGATAGCACCACGACGGTAAACGCCCTGGGCCTGGGAGGTCGCGCCCCGATGGTGGCCGGGGCGCGACCCCTCCGAGTGCCCGCAGAAGACGGATGTCGCCGGACGGTGAGCACATGCGCTGCCGACTAGAAGGATCCCCCCAGCAGGAGGTGGATCACCGCGAACGGCATCCCGAGGAAAGCAATAGCGGTGAAGAGCGCGGACTGTATCGGCTCTCCTGCGACGTACCCGTCGCCGATCCATTGCAAGATTTCGACCGAGCCCATGGTGTGCCTCCTGTTTTCGGTTGTGTGTCAACGGGATTGTCGCGCGCACACGACAATCCGTTACTGATTGTGTATCGGCTTCGGCGAGGTTCGCGACGGCAGATGTGGCCCGGCGGTCTCGATGCCGCGGCAAGGTTGTGAAAAGTCTTCTACGTCAATGGGTTCGAATGACAGACTGCCGAGCTGTGTTGATGGTGGTGGACCGGTTGTGTCCATTTCGCGCACGCTCCGTCATCGAATGTTGTTGTGCGAAAGCAACATCTTGCGGTTTTGTTCCGATCCGTGTCGGCCGCGCAACAACCCCTTGGCGCGCACGCTGACAAGTGACACCGCGGTGGTGCCGGTGGATGTTCCGGAATGGAGTCGCCCGGGAGTATCCGGCCCGAGTTCTGCCGGGCCTGCTCACGCTGCAACAGCCCCGAGGCGGCAACAGTAGGTAAGCCGGGCACCGCTCATGACATGACCCCGCCCCGGGCCCTACACGGCGGACGGCAACCGGAATCGGCAGACCGCGACCCGCGCACGCGGGCTGACGATCCGCGGCGCGCAGTCGCCTGGAACAATGGAACCGTGACTGCGACGATCCTGGACGGCAAAGCAACCCGCGACGAGATTTTCGAGGACCTGAAGGCACGAGTGGCCGTGCTGAGGGAGCAGGGCATCACGCCCGGCCTCGGCACCATCCTCGTGGGCGACGACCCGGGATCGGCAGCGTACGTGCGGGGCAAGCACAACGACTGCGCGAAGGTCGGCATCACGTCGATCCGCAAGGACCTGCCCGCCGACATCACCCAGGAACAGCTCGAGCAGGCGATCGACGAGCTCAATGCGGATCCGGCCTGCACCGGATACATCGTGCAGTTGCCGTTGCCCCGGCACCTCGACGAGAACGCTGCCCTCGAGCGGATCGACGCAGACAAGGACGCCGACGGGCTGCATCCGATCAATCTCGGTCGTCTGGTCCTCGGCAAAGAGGCGGCGCTGCCCTGCACGCCGCGAGGAATCCTGCACCTCCTGCGACGCTACGACGTGCCGATCGCGGGATCGCACGTGACGGTCGTGGGCCGCGGTGTCACCGTCGGCCGCCCGATCGGGCTGCTGTTCACGCGCCGCAGCGAGAACGCCACCGTCACGCTGTGCCACACCGGCACCCGGGACCTCGCCGCGGAGGTGCGCCGGGCCGACATCGTGATTGCGGCGGCCGGCGTACCCGGACTCGTCACCGCCGACATGGTCAAGCCGGGCGCGGCAGTCCTGGATGTGGGCGTCTCGCGCACTCCGGACGGGCTGCGCGGCGACGTCGCCGACGATGTGCGCGAGGTCGCGGGTTTCGTCTCCCCGAACCCCGGCGGCGTCGGACCGCTCACCCGCGCCTTCCTGCTCACCAACGTGGTGGAGCGGGCAGAGCAACTCGCGGCGCGCTGACCGGGCACGGGCACACAGTCATGGGCCGGGCCTTGCGGTTCGCACGTCTGAATCTGCCGCTCATTGCCGTCACTCTGGTGATCGCGATCGCGGTGGCGCTCGTTCTCGCAGACCGGTGGCGGCGCGGCGCGTTCGTCTTCGGGGGTGCCACGATCCTTGCGGGGCTGCTGCGGTGGGTTCTCGACGACAGTCGGGTCGGTGTACTCGCGGTGCGCAGCAAGGGCTTCGACGTGGGGGCGCTCCTCGTCGTCGGAGGGGTCATCGTCGCGCTCGCGGCGTCCATCGATCCGCTCGGCACCGGATAGCCGGCTGCGGGTGGGCCGGGCGGTATCCCGCCCGCAGCCCCCGGTTCAGAGGTGCAGATCCTGCTTACGGATCAGGGCGGTCGCGATGACGCTGACCGCGGCTGTCCCGACGAGGTAGGCGCATGCGATCCAGGGGCTGCCGCCGCCGACGGCGATGAGCGCGGTCAGGATCATGGGGGTGACGCCCGACGCGTAGATGCCGGAGAACTGGTAGACCACCGACAATCCCGTGTACCGGATTTCCGCGGGGTACAGGCTCGCATACAGAGTTCCCTGCGCGCCGTAGAAGAGGGCGTGGACGATGCCGAAGACTACGACCATGGCGACCGCGAACCAGACGAGGCTGTTCGTTCCGAAAAGCCCGAACGCGGGGAACACGGCGACGCCGTAGGCCGCGATGCCGATGAGGTAGATCCGTTTCGCGCCGAACCTGTCCACCAGCAGGCCCGACAGCGGCAGCAGCGCAGCCATCACGAGCGCGGCCACGGTGACCACCAGCAGCACCGGCACCTTCTCGAAGTTCAGATCCTTGGTGGCGTAGGCGATCGCGAACACGCCCCACGTGTTGAAGGCGGCACCTTCGCCCCATCTCGAGAGCAGACCCAGAACCGTGCCGCGGCGGACCGCCGGCCGGAAGACGTCCAACAGTGGCGCCGCCGACCTCTTCGCGAGGTCTTGGACCTCACGGAACGCGGGGGTCTCGTCGACCTTGAGCCGGACGACGAACCCCACGACGACGAGAACAAGACTGAGAAGGAAGGCGATGCGCCATCCGTACGCCAGGAACTGCTCGTCGTCGAAGATCACCTGTAGTGCTGCGAAGACCCCGGTGCCCAGTGCGAGACCCAGGGCCAGACCGACCTGCGGAATGCTCCCGAACAGGCCCCGCTTCTTTTCCGGACTGTGCTCCACGGCGAGCAGCACCGCGCCGGCCCATTCGCCGCCCAGGGCGAAGCCCTGCAGGATGCGCAGCACCAGCAGCAGGACCGGTGCGAGAACTCCCACCTGCTCGTGGGTCGGCAGAATTCCCATCAGGGCCGTGGCGATGCCCATGATGAACATCGTGAGCGCGAGTGTCTTCTTGCGGCCGATGCGGTCGCCGATATGGCCGAAGACGACGCCGCCGATCGGTCGCACCAGGAAGCCCACCGCGAAGGTGGCGAACGCGAGCATCGTTCCGACGAAGGAACTCTGGTCGGGGAAGAAAAGCTGGTTGAACACCAGGCTCGCGGCGGTCGCGTAGAGGAAGAAGTCGTACCACTCCACGGTGGTGCCGAGCAGACTGGCCGCGACGACGGTGCGCAGGCGTTTGCGGCGCTCCGGATCCGATTCGATCCCGGGCGCGGGAGTGGGCTGGGACAGCGTGGTCATGGGCTCGATCCGTCTGTAGAGGTCTGCAACCCGGCGACGCTAACCACCACCGGGACTGCACCGCACCGGTTCTGCTCACGCTGATTCCAACTGTCGCTCCACACCGCGGAGCCCTGATGTACTGAGCTCCGTTTCATGCCTGCCGTCGACCCGAGGATGTCGCGTGTCTTTGCATCTGCACTGGTTTCTGCCCACCTACGGGGACTCCCGGAATCTCATGGCAGGAGGTCACGGAAGCTCGATGGCGGGAGATCGTCCCGCAACCCTGCGCTATCTGAACCAGATCGGAGCCGCTGCCGAGTCCAGCGGGTTCGAATCGGTGCTCACGCCGACCGGAGCGTGGTGCGAAGACGCGTGGCTGACCACGGCGATGATGATCGACACCACGGACACTCTCAAGTTCCTCGTCGCGTTACGTCCCGGGCTCATCTCCCCGACCCTCGCCGCCCAGATGGCCGCGACCTTCCAATGGCAATCACGGGGCCGGCTGCTCCTCAACGTGGTCACCGGCGGTGAAGATCACGAGCAGCGCACCTTCGGCGACTTTCTCGACAAGAACCAGCGCTATGCGCGGTGCGGCGAGTATCTCGACGTTCTCCGCCGGCTGTGGGCCGGCAACGGACCGGTCGACTTCGACGGCGACTACATCAAGGTCGAGAACGCACAGCTTCAGCGCATTCCCGACCCGGCACCGCCGTTGTTCTTCGGCGGGTCTTCTCCCGCCGCGGGAACCGTCGCGTCGAGGTACTGCGACACCTACCTCACCTGGGGTGAGCCGCCGAGCGCGGTCGCCGACAAGATCGCCTGGATCCGTGGGCTGGCCGACATCCAGGGACGCACCCTCGACTACGGCATCCGGCTGCACGTCATCAGCCGGGACACGTCGGAACAGGCGTGGGCAGAGGCCGACCGGCTGCTCTCGCAACTCGATCCCGCGACGATCGAGAAGGCGCAGCAGAGTCTGGCCCGCTCGGGATCGGAAGGGCAACGGCGGATGGTGGAACTGCACGGGGGAGGGGCCGCCTACTCCGCGGGCCGCGACGCGCGCAGTCTCGAGGTGTCGCCGAACCTGTGGACCGGTGTCGGCTTGGTTCGGGGTGGCGCGGGCACGGCGCTGGTCGGCTCACACGAGGAGGTCGCCGATCGGATCGCCGAGTACGCGGCGGTCGGGCTCGACCACTTCGTGTTCTCCGGGTATCCCCACCTCGAAGAGGCATATCGGTTCGGTGAGGATGTGCGGCCGATCCTCGAGCGACGCGGCCTGGTGGCGCCGCGCGAGGATCGGCCGGGCGATCTGTCGGGTTCGACGGCGTTCCTGCCGTCCGCCCGGTAGGGCCGCGGTCAGCCCTGCGCCAGCACCATCAATTCGTCGAGGAGTTTCGCCACGGCTTCCGCTTCGGTGAGGAAGCCGTCGTGGCCGTTGCGGGAGACGAGGACGCGCAGTCGGTCGGCTCCCGGGAGCCCGTCCGCGATCTCCTGCTGTAACCGCAGCGGATACAGGCGGTCCGAGTCGACGCCGGCGACGATGGTCTTCACGGGAGTTGAAGCGAGCGCAGCGTCGACGCCACCGCGGCCGCGGCCTACGTCGTGCCGGTTCATCACTTCGGACAGCACGACGTAGGTGCCCGGATCGAACCGTGCCACGAGCTTGTCGGCCTGATGCTCGAGGTACCCCTCCACCGAGTACCGCCCCCCGCGCCACGGGTCCTCGCCGTCCTGCGGGTGGTTCGCGAACCGGGCATCGAGTTCGAGTTCGGTGCGGTAGGTCAGGTGCGCGATGCGGCGGGCGATGCCGAGACCGGTCGCGGGGATGCGGCCGGTGCCGTAGTAGTCGCCTCCCTGCCAGTCCGGATCCGCGGTGATCGCGGCGATCTGCGTGCTCTGCATGCCGATCTGGTCGGCGGTCGCGCGTGCGCCGGTCGCGAGCACGAGGGCAGCGCGTACCCGGTCGGGGTGGGTGACGATCCACTCGAGTGTGCGCATACCGCCCATGGAGCCGCCGGTCACAGCGGCGAGGGTGTCGATGCCGAGCGCGTCGAGCAGTGCGGCTTCGGCGGCGACCTGATCGCGCACGGTGATCTGGGGGAACCGTGAACCCCAGGCCGTGCCGTCGGGTGCGAGGCTTCCCGGGCCGGTGGTGCCGCGGCAGCCGCCGAGCACGTTGGTGGAGATCACGCACCACCGATCGGTGTCGAGCGGGGCTCCGGGACCGACCATTCCCGACCACCAGCCCGGCGACGGATGATCCGGACCGGCCTGGCCGGTCACATGCGAATCACCTGTCAGGGCGTGCTCGATGAGGACGACGTTGTCGCGGGCAGCAGAGAGCGCACCCCATCGCTGAACCGCGATCGTGACGTCCGGAAGCGACTCGCCGCTCTCGAGCTTCAGGGAGCCGATGCGGATCTTTTGCAGGCGTCCGTCGGCGGGCGGCAGTTCGACGTGCGCCGGCTGCGTGTCCGTGTCTGTGGTCAAGGCGTGACCGCCTCGGCGTGGGGAGAGAACGAGGCGCCACGGGCAAGCGTGATCGACTCGACGGCCCGGCCGCTCGGGGGGAAGATGTACTGGGTGTCGCTCATCATGTCCTTCGAACCCTGGGGGAGGGCGCGGAGCAGGAGCTGTTCGCTCGTCATCTCACCCTCCCGAAACCGGCTTGCCGTCGGCCTTCCGACGACCGTGTCCTCACCCGGAGCACCCCACCCTGGCTGGAGGGTTGCCGGCCAGCAAGCCGGGGCTTCGCGCTGGCACTCATGACCTCGCCGAAAGTCTAGCGACTCTCGCGCGCGAAGGGGCATGGGGTCCCGCAGCGGCTGTGACCAGCGGCAAGGTTACCGGTCGGTAGTAGTCGAGGGCGGTATTGCCGCTTTGCGGACGCGTCGGATAGCAGTACGCTTGTCTTGTTTGGTCGCTGTCAGTACGCGGGACAGGGCCATGCTCGCTCGTACCGAGCCGATGGCGACTGCGCTCACAAAGCACAGTCGATTGGGGACCAAGTAAACGTCCTAGGAGGACAAGAAGCGCACATGTCCAAGATCAAAGTTGAGGGTAAAGTCGTCGAACTCGACGGCGACGAGATGACCCGCATTATCTGGCAGTTCATCAAAGACAAGCTGATCCATCCGTACCTGGACGTGGATCTCGAATATTACGACCTCGGTGTGGAGCACCGCGATGCCACCGACGATCAGGTGACCATCGACGCGGCCAACGCCATCAAGAAGCACAACGTCGGCGTCAAGTGCGCGACGATCACGCCGGACGAGGCGCGGGTCGAAGAATTCGGCCTGAAGAAGATGTGGCGTTCGCCCAACGGCACCATCCGTAACATCCTCGGCGGCACCATTTTCCGCGCGCCGATCATCATCTCGAACGTGCCGCGCCTGGTGCCGGGCTGGACCAAGCCCGTCATCGTCGGCCGCCACGCATTCGGTGATCAGTACCGCGCCACCGACTTCAAGGTCGACCGTCCGGGCACCGTGACGATCACCTTCACCCCGGAGGACGGCAGCGAGCCGATCCAGCACGAGGTGTGCCAGATCCCCGACGACGGCGGGGTCGTCATGGGTATGTACAACTACAAGAAGTCCATCCAGGACTTCGCGCGCGCATCACTGTCGTATGGTCTGCAGCGCAACTACCCCGTGTACCTGTCGACGAAGAACACGATCCTCAAGGCCTACGACGGCATGTTCAAGGACGAGTTCCAGCGCATCTACGAGGAAGAGTTCAAGGCAGAGTTCGACGCCGCGGGCCTGACCTACGAGCACCGCCTCATCGACGACATGGTCGCCTCCTCGCTCAAGTGGGAGGGTGGATACGTCTGGGCGTGCAAGAACTACGACGGCGACGTCCAGTCCGACACCGTCGCGCAGGGCTACGGCTCGCTCGGCCTGATGACGTCGGTCCTGATGACCCCGGACGGCAAGACCGTCGAGGCGGAGGCCGCACACGGCACCGTGACCCGCCACTTCCGCCAGCATCAGCAGGGCAAGCCGACGTCGACGAACCCGATCGCGTCGATCTTCGCCTGGACCCGCGGTCTCGAGCACCGTGGCAAGCTCGACAACACCCCCGAGGTGATCGAGTTCGCGCAGCAGCTCGAGGACGTCGTCATCAAGACCGTCGAGAACGGCCAGATGACCAAGGACCTCGCTCTGCTGGTCGGCCCCGAGCAGGCCTGGCTCACCACCGAGGAGTTCCTCGGCGCGCTCGACGAGAACCTGCAGAAGGCTCGCGCCTGATCCTGCTCTCCGGTTAGGCAGCACAGACACGGGACGCCCTTCGGGGCGTCCCGTGTCGTGTCGGGCAGGCTGTTCCTGCCACCCGTGTGTCTGGTCGCGGGGTTCGTCGGGGCGTGGCGGGAGCCACGAACGAGGACGCCGTGCGTCGGACTCGTCCGACATGTCGGATACGGTGACCGCCGTGTCGCTCATCATCACCACCGTGAATGTCAACGGCGTCCGCGCTGCCGCCGGCAAAGGCCTGCTGGACTGGTTGGCCGGGACGGCAGCCGACATCGTGTGCCTGCAGGAGGTGCGCGCCACCGAGCAGCAGTTCCACGCCGCGATCGCGCCCGCGCTGGAATCCGGCTGGCACTGTGTCGGAGCCGAATCGTCGGCCAAGGGACGTGCGGGTGTGGCGATTCTTTCCCGCATCCCGGCCGACGCGGTGCGTGTGGGATTCGACGCCGAGGAGTTCTCGGCGGCGGGCAGGTACATCGAAGCGGATTTCGGTGCCGTGACCGTGGGCAGCCTCTACCTGCCCACCGGGGAGGCGCAGACGCCCAAGCAGGACGACAAGGAGCGCTTCATGAAGGGCTTCGGGGCCTACCTGGCGGAGCGGTCGGCGGCCGTGACGGCCCAGGGCAGGGACATGGTCGTGTGCGGGGACTGGAACATCGCCCCCACGGAGCGCGACATCAAGAACTGGAAGGGCAACGTCAAGAAATCGGGCTTCCTTCCGGGCGAGCGAGCCTGGGTGGCCGAGTTGCTCGACGCCGGGTGGCGGGATGTGGTCCGCGACGTGCACGGCGACGTGCCCGGGCCGTACTCGTGGTGGTCGTACCGCGGTAAAGCCTTCGACACCGACGCGGGGTGGCGGATCGACTATCACCTCGTGACCGCGGCCCTGGCCGCGCGCGTGACCGATGCCCGAGTGGAACGTGCCGCAACATACGCCGACCGCTGGTCGGATCACGCACCCGTGACGGTGACCTTCTCCTGACGCTCTCCGACGAACCCTCGACGCTCGGCTGACGCACCCCTGACGCATCGCAGGAGCGCAGGCGGACCTCGGTGGCATCACCGAAACCGATTCGTGAAATTATCGAGCACATGTCGAGCACCGCAGATTCGAACACCACGAAGCCGAAGGCACGCCCCCGCGTGCTGTCCGGCATCCAGCCCACCTCGGATTCGTTCCACCTCGGGAACTTTCTCGGTGCGCTGGCGCAGTGGGTTCCCGCGCAGGACGAGAACGACGCGTTCTACTTCATCCCGGATCTGCACGCGATCACCGTTCCCTACGAACCCAAGCTTCTCCGCAAGCGCGTCCTCGTCTCCGCCGCACAGTTGCTCGCCATCGGGATCGACCCGGAGAAGTCCGTGCTGTTCGTGCAGAGCCAGGTGCCCGAGCACGCCGAACTGTCGTGGGTTCTGAGCTGTATCACCGGGTTCGGTGAAGCCTCGAGAATGACGCAGTTCAAGGACAAGGCTGCCAAGCAGGGCACCGACCACGCGGGCGTCGGGTTGTTCACGTACCCGATTCTGATGGCCGCCGACATCCTGCTCTACCGCGCCAGCCACGTTCCGGTGGGCGAGGATCAGCGCCAGCACCTCGAACTCACGCGCGACCTCGCTCAGCGGTTCAACTCCCGTTTCGGCAAGACCTTCGTCGTACCCGAGCCGATGATCGTCAAGGAAACCGCCAAGATCTACGACCTGCAGGACCCGACCTCGAAGATGAGCAAGTCCGCCGCGACCGACGCCGGCCTGATCAATCTTCTCGACGATCCGAAGGTGTCCGCGAAGAAGATCCGCTCGGCGGTGACCGACAACGAGCGCGAAATCCGGTTCGATCGTGAGACCAAGCCGGGCGTCTCGAACCTGCTCACGATCCAATCGGCCCTGTCCGGGCGGAGCATCGACGACCTCGTCGCGGGTTACGAGGGCAAGGGTTACGGCGATCTCAAGGCCGACACCGCCGAGGTGCTCACCGAGTTCGTCACTCCCATTCGCGCGCGCGTGGACGAGTACCTGAGCGACGAGGCGGAACTGCTCCGCATCCTCGATCACGGCGCGGATCGTGCGCGAGAGGTTGCGTCCCGCACGCTGGCTCAGGTCTATGACAGGGTGGGATTCCTGCCCCGAAAGTAGATGAAGGAGTGCCTTGATGGCCGGCGAGCCGGACGGCGACAAGAAGCCGAGTTTTCTCGAGCGTCAGCGCGCCGCACATCCTTCGTTCGACCGGCTGATGCGGGCAGCCGACCGTTATCAGAGCCAGAAAGGTGACTACTACGCCGCCGGACTGACGTATTTCACGGTGCTCGCGATCGTCCCGATCATCATGGTCGGGTTCTCTCTCGTCGGTTTCGTGCTCGCCGGGCGTCCCGAGTTGCTCGACGACGTTCGCGACGTCATCGCTCAGAACATCCCGGGAGAACTCGGCGGCACAGTCCAGGACCTGATCGACTCCGCTATCAACGCGCGCAGCACGGTGGGTCTCATCGGCTCACTTACCGCGGTGTACGCCGGGCTCGCGTGGATGTCGAATCTCCGGGACGCCCTGACGGCGATGTGGGACTACGCCCGGGACAAACCGAACTTCGTGATCGTCAAGCTCAAGGACGGTGCGGCGCTTCTCGGTCTGGCCCTGGCGATGGTGGTGTCGCTGGGCTTGTCCGCGGTCAGCAGCGGCCCGATCATGCGCCGGGTGGTCGAGGTGCTCAACCTGCAGAACATCGTCGGTATCGGAGTGGCGCTGCGCATCGCGGCGCTGCTCTTCTCGATCGCCGCGACCGCGGCTGTGTTCACCTGGGTGATCGCGCGGCTGCCGCGCGAACCCGTTGCCTTCCGCAGCGCGATCTTCGCCGGAACGCTCGCCGGAATCGGATTCGAGCTTCTCAAGCAGGCCGGTTCGCTCTACCTCGAGAGGGTGCTGGTCGGGCCTGCCGGTGTCGCGTTCGGTCCGATCCTCGGCCTGCTCGTGTTCGCCAATCTCACCGCGCGCCTGATTCTGTTCTGCACCGCTCTCGCGGCATCGTCACGCGCGAATCTCGCGCTGGCACACCGTCCCCCACCCGAGTCCGCATTCATCTCGCCGCGACTCGAGGTCCACGAGGGGCTCGATGCGCGACGCGGTGTGGCGATCTTCGGGGCCGGCGTCCTCGGTGGTGTTCTCGCGGCGGCGCGCCTGCGCCGCAAGTGATCCCGGAGACGCGCCGACGTTGCACGTGAGGGTGCGGGCGCGTCTGCGACGCACGGACAGACGGCAGCGCGGGCCCGTCCCCGAGGGGCCGGACCCGCGCTGCGCGGTGTGTGCGTGTCAGCGAGCGAACATCAGCGCGCGCTTGACTTCCTGGATCGCCTTCGTCACCTGGATGCCACGAGGGCAGGCGTCGGTGCAGTTGAAGGTGGTGCGGCAACGCCACACACCTTCCTTGTCGTTGAGGATGTCCAGACGCTCGGCAGCACCTTCGTCACGCGAGTCGAAGATGAAGCGGTGAGCGTTGACGATGGCAGCGGGACCGAAGTAGCTGCCGTCGCTCCAGTACACCGGGCACGACGTGGTGCAGCAGGCGCAGAGGATGCACTTGGTGGTGTCGTCGAACCGCGCACGGTCGGCCTGCGACTGGATGCGCTCGCGGGTCGGCTCGTTGCCCGTCGTGATGAGGAACGGCTTCACGGCGCGGAACGCGTCGAAGAAGGGTTCCATGTCGACGATCAGATCCTTCTCGACCGGCAGGCCGCGGATGGGCTCGACGGTGATGGTGACCGGCTTGCCGTCCTTGGGGAGCATGTCCTTCATCAGGATCTTGCACGCCAGGCGGTTGACGCCGTTGATCCGCATCGCGTCGGAGCCGCAGACGCCGTGTGCGCAGCTACGACGGAACGTCAGGGTGCCGTCGAGGTAGCCCTTCACGTACAGCAGCAGGTTGAGCATCCGGTCCGTGGGGAGCGCAGGCACCTGGAACGAATCCCAGTGCTGGCCCTTGTCGTCCTCCGGGTTGAACCGTGCGATCTTGAGCGTGACCATCACGGCGCCCTCGGGAACAGGAGGCAGATCCGCGGCGGCGGTGTCGTTGATTCTTTCGACAGTTGTCATCAGTACTTCCGCTCCATCGGCTCGTACCGTGTCTGGACCACTGGCTTGTAGTCCAGGCGGATATCGGAGATAAGGTCCTCACCTACTTTGTACGCCATCGTGTGCTTCATGTAATTGGCGTCGTCGCGGTTCGGGTAGTCCTCGCGAGCGTGACCGCCGCGGGACTCCTTGCGGTTGAGAGCACCGACCACGGTGACCTCGGCCATTTCCAGAAGGAAGCCGAGTTCGACCGCCTCGAGCAGGTCGCTGTTGTAGCGCTTGCCCTTGTCGTGGACGGTGATTTCCTTGTAGCGCTTCTTCAGCTCGTGGATGTCGTCGAGCGCCCGGGTGAGGGTTTCCTCGGTGCGGAACACCGACGCGTTGTTGTCCATCGTCTGCTGCAGGTCGCTGCGGATGTCGACGACGCGTTCCTTGCCGCCGGCGTGCAGGATCCGGTCGAGCCACTCGTCGACGTACTTCGTCGGGGCCTCGGGCAGCTCGGCGAACTCGTGGCTGTTCGCGTACTCGGCAGCTGCGATACCGGCGCGACGGCCGAACACGTTGATGTCGAGCAGGGAGTTGGTGCCGAGACGGTTGGCGCCGTGGACGGACACGCAGGCGCATTCGCCGGCGGCGTAGAGGCCCTTGACGACGTCGGTGCTGTTGCGCAGAACCTCACCGTCGACGTTGGTGGGGATGCCGCCCATCACGTAGTGGCACGTCGGGTACACGGGGACCAGTTCGGTGACCGGGTCGACGCCGAGGTAGGTCCGCGCGAACTCGGTGATGTCGGGGAGCTTCTCCTCGAGAACGTCCTCACCGAGGTGGGTCACGTCGATGTAGACGTAATCCTTGTTCGGTCCGGCACCGCGACCCTCGAGCACCTCGAGGACCATCGACCGGGCGACGATGTCGCGGGGCGCGAGGTCCTTGATGGTGGGCGCGTAGCGCTCCATGAACCGCTCACCGTCGGCGTTGCGGAGGATGCCGCCCTCGCCTCGGACTGCTTCCGAGATAAGGATGCCCAGGCCCGCGAGGCCCGTCGGATGGAACTGGTGGAACTCCATGTCCTCGAGCGGCAGGCCCTTGCGGAAGATGATGCCCATGCCGTCACCGGTGAGGGTGTGCGCGTTGGAGGTCGTCTTGTACATCCGGCCCGAGCCGCCCGTGGCGAACACGATCGACTTGGCGTGGAAAACGTGGATCTCGCCGGTGGACATCTCGTACGCGATCACGCCGGTCGCGACGGGGCCGTCCGGTGTCTCCGTGAGGGCGATGTCGAGCGCGTAGAACTCGTTGTAGAACTCGACGTCGTGCTTGACGCAGTTCTGGTAGAGCGTCTGGAGGATCATGTGGCCGGTGCGGTCGGCGGCGTAGCAGGCGCGGCGAACCGGAGCCTTGCCGTGATCGCGCGTGTGGCCACCGAACCGGCGCTGGTCGATCTTGCCTTCGGGGGTGCGGTTGAAGGGCAGACCCATCTTTTCCAGGTCGAGCACCGCGTCGATGGCTTCCTTCGCCATGATCTCGACCGCGTCCTGGTCGGCGAGGTAGTCGCCGCCCTTGACGGTGTCGAAGGTGTGCCATTCCCAGTTGTCTTCCTCGACGTTCGCGAGGGCTGCGCACATGCCGCCCTGGGCTGCGCCGGTGTGGCTGCGCGTCGGGTAGAGCTTGGTGAGTACCGCGGTGCGGGCGCGGGGACCGGCTTCGATGGCCGCGCGCATGCCGGCGCCGCCGGCGCCGACGATGACTACGTCGTAACGATGTTCCTGCATGGAGTTCTAGCTCCCCTAGCTCGCGGTGATGTTGGGGTCGAAGGTGAAGATCACGTAGGTACCCAGGCCCATGATCAGGATCATCGACACGAGCAGAATCGTGTTGAGCCAGAAACGGGTGGAGTCCTTGCGTGCGTAGTCCGCGATGACGGTGCGCAGGCCGTTACCGCCGTGCAACTGCGCAAGCCAGAGCATCGACAGATCCCAGATCTGCCAGAACGGGCTGGACCAGCGACCCGCGACGAACGCGAAGTTGATGCGGTGCACGCCGTCGTCGAGCATCAGCATGATGAACAGGTGACCGAGCACCAGAATGATCAGGGCGAGGCCGGAGAGGCGCATGAACAGCCACGCGTAGAGCTCGAAGTTGTTGTTCGAGACGCGACGCGGCGAGCGCGGATTGTCCAGGCTCGCGGGGCGGTCGTGCGAGGTGCCCAGGGTCTTTGCTTCGGTCATGTCAGTGCCCCGCAAACATGTTGTAGAAGATGCGTCCGGCCGCGGGGATCATCACCACGAACCAGATCGCGAGAATGGTCCAGAGCATCACTCGCTGGTACTTCGGGCCCTTGGACCAGAAGTCGATGAGCATGACCCGCAGACCGTTCAGCGCGTGGTAGAGCACCATCGCGACGAGACCGAGTTCCATGAGACCGACGATGGGGTTCTTGTAGGTCTCGATGACGCTGTCATAGGTCTCGGGATTGACCCGGACGAGTGCCGTGTCCAGGACGTGGACGAATAGGAAGAAGAAGGTCGCCACGCCGGTGATCCGGTGTAGAACCCAGGACCACATGCCGGGGTCCCCCCGGTAAAGCGACCGTGTGCGCCCCGCCTGTGCGGGGGCGGCTTCAGTCGTGCTGCTCATCGAGTGCTGTGCCTCCAACGTCAATGGTGGACGCGTCGAGCCGTTCATTACTGTCGGGGAATACCGCAGCACGGGCTCGACGAACCGGAACCGACTTGGTTCGACTCTAAACCCAACGCAAACCCGGGAACTAATCTCATCCCCGATTCGTACGGCCCCCAAATAACAAGTTAGGTATGCCTTTCCAACTGTGACGGCGACCGGTGGGGGTACCGCAACGTTGCCTGTACCACCGTGACAGGATGATCAACCATGCCGGACATCGACTGGAAAATGTTGCGCGCCAAAGCACATGACGTTATGACCCGTGCCTATGCGCCCTATTCGAACTTTCCCGTCGGGGCGGCGGGCCTTACGGTCGATGGTCGCATGGTCACCGGGTGCAATGTGGAAAATGTCTCACATGGGCTGGGACTTTGTGCCGAAACTGTACTCGTCGGTAACTTGTTTTCCGAAGGTGGCGGGCGTCTTCTCGCCGTGACCGTGTGCGACGCGCGAGGCGAAATTCTGACGCCCTGCGGACGCTGTCGCCAACTCCTCCTCGAACACGGCGGACCCGGTCTCGTCGTCGACTCCGCTCCGCATCCGCGGACCATGTCCGAATTGCTTCCCGATGCCTTCGGTCCCGAGCAACTCGCGGCCGTGCGGGTCGAGCGAGGCCGCGATGCCTGACATCATCGGCATCATCCACCGCAAGCGTGACGGACACGAGCTTTCCGGCACCGAGATCGACTGGGTGATCGAAGCGTTCACCCACGGCATCGTCGAGGACGCGCAGATGTCCGCGCTCGCGATGGCGATCTGGTTCCGGGGGATGACCCGCGCGGAGATCGCCCGGTGGACCACCGCGATGACCGACTCCGGACGTCGGCTCGACTTCACCGGACTCGGCCTGCGCACCGTCGACAAGCATTCGACCGGCGGGGTCGGCGACAAGATCACCTTGCCGCTCGCTCCGCTTGTCGCCGCGTGCGGCGTCGCCGTTCCGCAGCTGTCCGGCCGGGGTCTCGGCCACACCGGCGGCACCCTCGACAAGCTCGAGGCGATTCCGGGGTGGCGCGCCGATCTGAGCACCGTCGAGATGGCCGAGATACTGACCGACCCCGCCGTCGGAGCGGTCGTGTGCGCCGCGGGCGCCGACCTCGCTCCCGCCGACCGCAAGCTCTACGCGCTGCGCGACGTCACCGGGACGGTCGAATCGATCCCGCTCATCGCCAGTTCGATCATGAGCAAGAAGATCGCGGAAGGCGCCGGCGCCCTCGTGCTCGACGTCAAGGTCGGCACCGGTGCCTTCATGACCGAACTCGGCGAGGCACGCGAACTCGCACGGATCATGGTCGAGCTCGGTAGCGACGCCGATCTCCCGACCACCGCGTTGATCACCCGGATGGACACTCCGCTCGGACGTACCGCGGGCAACGCCCTCGAAGTGCGCGAGGCGGTCGAGGTGCTCGCCGGGGGAGGGCCCGGCGACGTCGTGGAACTCACCCTCGCCCTGGCTCGGGAGATGCTGGCAGCCGCAGGGATCGACGATGTGGACCCGGCCGAGCGGTTGCGCGACGGCAGCGCGATGGACCGGTGGCGGTCGATGATCGCGGCGCAAGGCGGCGATCCGGACGCACCCTTGCCGACCGCGACGCACGCCGAGACGCTGTATGCCGACGCAGACGGTGTGCTCGCCGAACTCGACGCTCTCGCCGTCGGGAAGGCGGCGTGGCGGCTCGGCGCCGGACGAGAACACCAGGGCCAGGCCGTGCAGCCGGGCGCGGGGGTCGAACTGCACGCCGTCGTCGGCGACACCGTCCGCAAGGGACAACCCGTCGCGACGCTCCACACCGACACGCCCGGGCGGTTTCCCGCCGCGCTGGGTGCGTTGCGTGGCGGGCTCAGCGTCTCCGAGACGGCGCCGCCGCCGCGCCCGCTGATCGTCGAGCGGATCACGCCGTAGCGGACTACCGTCCCGAAACATGAGTGACGAGTCGGTGGTTCCCGGAATGTTCGACGGCAGGGCCGAGTCGGTGAAGCTCGCGCCGAAAGTGCTCCTGCACGACCACCTGGACGGCGGGCTGCGTCCCGGGACGGTTCTCGAACTCGCCGACGCGTGCGGCTGGTCGCTTCCCGCCGACACCGAAGACGACCTTGCCCGCTGGTTCCGGGAGTCGGCCGACAGCGGCACCCTCGTCCGGTACCTCGAGACGTTCGAGCACACCGTCGCGGTGATGCAGACGCCGGAAGGTCTCGAGCGCGTGGCACGGGAATGCGTGATGGACCTGGCGGACGACGGGGTCGTGTACGCCGAGGTCAGGTTCGCGCCCGAACAACACCTCGAGCGCGGACTAACGCTCGACGAGGTGGTCGAGCATGTCCTCGAAGGCTTCCGCGCCGGCGAGTCGGAGGCGCGTGCCGCCGGGCGCCCCATCATCGTCGGGTGTCTGCTCACGGCGATGCGCCATGCCGCGCGATCCCGGGAGATCGCAGAACTCGCGGTCCGGTTCCGTGACCGGGGAGTGGTGGGTTTCGACATCGCCGGCGCGGAGGCCGGTAATCCGCCCAGCCGCCACCTCGATGCCTTCGAATACACGCGAGCAGCCAACGCGCACTTCACTATTCATGCGGGCGAGGCATTCGGTCTGCCGTCCATCCACGAGGCCGTAGCTTTCTGCGGTGCCGACCGGCTCGGTCACGGCGTCCGCATCCTCGACGACATCGTGCTGGGCGAGAACGGCGAGCCACGGCTCGGGCTGCTGGCGAGCTACGTCCGCGACAAGCGCATCCCGCTCGAGCTGTGCCCGAGTTCCAACGTGCAGACCGGGGCCGTGCTGACACTCGCGGAACATCCGTTCGACCTGCTCGCGCGGTTGCGTTTCCGCGTCACCGTCAACACCGACAATCGGTTGATGAGCGACACCACCATGACCAAGGAGATGGTGCAGCTCGCCGACACGTTCGGGTACGGCTGGGCCGACCTCGAGCGTTTCACGATCAACGCGATGAAGTCGGCGTTCCTGCCGTTCGATCAGCGGCTCGCCCTGATCGACGACGTCATCAAACCGGGTTACGCCGTCCTGATCGGCTGAGCGGGCCGAAGCGGTGCGAACGCGTCAGTTCTTGTTCAGCCGTGCTTCGAACTCGCGCTCGAGTTCACGCCACGCGAGAGCTTCGGCGTCGAACGGTGCGCTCGGAGCGAGGCGGCCCGGGTCGGGTTCGAGAACGTAGTTGACGAACCATCCCAGCTCCGTGGATGCCGCGAGGGCCGCTTCGGTGCTGTCGTCGTTCGCGTAACCGGCGGCGTCGGTGAACAACTCGACGGCGAGCTCGAGTTGTTCCGGGTCGACGGCGGCGATGCCCTCGGCGATGTCGTCGGCGATGCCCGTGAGCACGTAGACGTTGTCGTCGATGACGGCGACCTCGAGCGACCCGTCCACCGCAGCGATCCGGATCTCCTCGTACGTTTCGAGCTGGGACATGTCGTGGTCGTGGTTGTCGGCGAGATACCGCGCGAGAACACGCTCGGACGGGAAGACGAAGATCCGTCCCTCCTGCCCGAGGAACACCGCGTCGTCGTCGAGGTAGCAACGCAGGGTGAACCACGTACCGTCCGACGTGATGATCTTGATGGGGTCGATGCCGACGGAGGCCCAGAAGTCGTCTTCGTCGTCGTCGAGGAACTCGTACTCGTCGTTGTCGACCTCGTCCTGGACCGTGTCGTCGGCTTCCAGTTCGTTCTCGTCCGAGGCCACCAGTTCCGACTCGATCTCGGCCACGACCGCCTCGTCCACCGCGGGCGTGGTCACCACGGCGTCGAGTGCGTCGATCACCGCGTCCCAGTCTTCGGCGATCGCGGTGCCGATGCTGTTCCACAGCTCGTGTCCCTCGCGGCCCGCGACGGCCGACGCGCCGTGGCGGAGCAGGGTATCGACTTCGGTCCGCTCGAAGAACTTGGTGACGACATCGAGTTCGCACACGTCGCCGAGGATGCTGACGATGTCGAACGTGTCCTGCAGTTCGGAGATCGACTCGGCGTCGGGATCGGCGGCCGCGAGTTCCGGTACGCCGATCAGGTCGTACGAGTGCGCGTCGTCGGGTTCGAACTCGACAGCGGCGAGCTTGGCGACCACGGGCCACGCGGGATGCTCCACGAGATCGTTGTCGCCACCGGAGCGGACGAACGCCACCATCGCGGCCACGCTCGGGAATCCGTACAGGTCGTCGCCGTGGCCGAGAAACGCCTCCCATTCGTCGTCGCCCTCACGCCAGCGCGGTGCCCACAGGGTCACGAGGTCGCCGTCGGTGAGACCGAGCTCTATCGGGACGATGTCTCCAGCCATGGCGCGAAGCCTAGCCATGTCGCCGCCGAGAATATAGCCGGGGTGGCAAGCAGCACGTCATCGAAGCGCACCCCGAAGGTCGTCGACGAGTGCGACCCGCTGTGCGGCGGCTGCCTCGGCCGCCGCATGGACTGTCGTGAGGATCGATGCCGCGAGCTCTCGCGCGTCCATGCGGCATGCTGCTTCCTCCAGCCGAAGATCCGCGAGGGCGCCCGTCCCGTCGACGCGCGCGGCGATCCGGCCGTCCGGACTCTGCGCGGTCGCCCGGATGCCGTGTATCCCTTCCAAGGTGCTCTCGAGAGCGTCGAGTTTCGTGCGGACGCGATCGACGATCGCCGTCACCTGCTGTTCACTCATCGGTGGTCCCCCTTGTTCTCGTCGGATTCGGGCGTGCGGCTTCCGGCTCGGTCACGACCGGTGGGCGGCCCGCGCGTCGCCGTACGAAAAATGCCGCATCCGGTCGAGCACTTCGCGTGGGACGCCCTGTTCGTGCAGTTCTCGGTGACGGAGCGTCGCGGCTTCCTGTGCGGCGACGCGATTCAGGGCGAGGATCTCGTCGGCGAGCGCACCCGCGCCGTAGCGAAGTTCGCGGGGATCGATGCGCAGCTCGACCGGGAGGCCGTCGTCGGTGGTCCGCACCGAGATCGTGCCCGCGCGATTGTGGGCGATCGCGGTGATCGGGGCGGTCGGCGGAACGGGAGTCGTGAGATCCATATCCGGTTGGACGCAGGGACTGCCCGGGTGGTTCCCGGCCCGGACGATTCCGGTCGGCCGGCGTACACCGTTCACGCAGTCGTCGGCCGGTAGAACCCCTGGAACGCCATGCCGCCGTTGCCGGTGCGGATCGGGGTGACCGCGACGGGATCGCCTGCTTCCACCATCATTCCGTTGCCGACCACCATCGCGACGTGCCCGTCCCAGACCGCGAGGTCGCCCGGCAGGACCGATCCCGGATCGACGCGTTGCCCGACGTCCTGCTCCTGCGCCAAGCGTGGGATCTCCACGCCCGCTTCGGCGTAGGCGTACTGCGTCAAACCGCTGCAGTCCAGTCCGCTGCCGGGCGACGTGCCGCCCCACAGGTACGGCGTGCCCTGCTGCTCGAGCGCGCGGCGGACGGCCGTCGCCGCGGCGGCATTGGGGGCGGTGCTGACGCTGCCGTCGGGAAGGACCACCTCGGTTCCGGTGTCCCCGGATCGGCTTCCCACCATCGCGTGCGCGGCGGGGTCGGCCGCGGACGGCGCGTCCACCGGGGTGTGCTCGGGGAGCAGCGCGGTCAGCCGGTCGGTGAGATCCGCGAGGGTCGACACGACCCGGGTGAGCACCCGCAGACCCTCGGCGATGTGCTCGACCGCGACGGTGAGCAGCATCAGCTGACCGTGCGGCAGACCCGCCACGGGTGCCGCCCGATTCGCGAACGCGAGGAACGAGTCGACGAGCCGTTGGAGTTCGGCGGTGCCGGTCGCGACGGTGACCGTCGCCTCCAGCGCGACGGCCGCGATGCCGAGTCCACGGTCGGCGGCCACCAGGACATCGGACACCACCCGTTCGGCGCCGGCGACGGCATTCTCCGCGGCGGGCCCTGTCCACGCCCACGCAAGCTCGGCGACGGCGTCCCGCCCGGCCGCATGAACCTCCTCCGCGAGTTGTGCTCCTACCCGTAGGAGGGCGCCCGGATCCGGTGCCGGGGCAGAAGCGGAACCGAAGGCGTCGAGCAACTCCCTCAGGGGCGCTGTCAGCAGGTCGCCGCCGACGGCCGCGATCACGCGTCGTCCTGCACGGCCAGCAGTCGACGCGCCACCGCGTCGACCGAACGCTCGTATGCCGCCGCCGACGCCGTTGCTGCCGCACTCATCCCGGCGAGGGCGCCGCCGAGGCGATCGAGGTCGCGTCCGTGGGCGTCGTGCGTCGCAACGAGCGCGGCGAAGAACGTCGCACCCACGGGGCCGAGCACCGGACCGAGCAGGGCGGGGTCACCGTCCCGGGTGTGTGCTGCCGCACTGTGCATGCGTTCGGCCAGTGCGGCAGCCCGGTGCCCGAACGCCGCGATCGTCGCGGTGTCGGCGCGGACCGCCACCACGGTTCCTTCGTGCGGTCCGCCGCCGAATTGCCGGTCCCTGTCGAGTTCTTCCGACACTCGTCCCCCCGTGGTCGATTGCGGTGTCCACCGTCACGTCGAGTGCGGCGCGAGGTGGACATTCCTCATCGGGGTTCGACGCATAGCGGACGGGTCCGGTTCCCTCGTACCTGCACGTGTCGTGAGCGCTCTATCCTTTTCTGCATGGACATGCTCGTTGTCGACCACCCGCTCGCTGCTTCTCTCCTCACCATTCTTCGCGACGAACGCAGCGACAACGCTGCATTCCGAGACGCGTTGAGCCGGCTCACCCAGATGCTCGTCTACGAGGCGGTGCGCGACGCGCCGGTCGAGAAGTTCGAGGTCAAGTCGCCGGTGGCGGTCACCGAGGGCGTGCGGTTGCAACAGCCGCCGTTGCTCGTCCCCGTCCTGCGCGCCGGACTCGGCATGGTCGACCAGGCCCACGCCCTGATCCCTCAGGCTCGGGTGGGATTCGTGGGTCTTGCCCGCGACGAGAAAACCTTCGAGCCGGTGCCGTATCTCGAGTCGCTGCCCGAGAACCTGTCCGGGTTGCCCGTGTTCGTGCTTGATCCGATGCTCGCGACGGGAGGTTCGATGGTGCACACCCTCGACCTGCTCGTGGCGCGCGGCGCCACCGACATCACCGCGGTGTGTGTCGTCGCGGCACCGCAGGGTGTCGATGCGCTGGCAGCGTCCGGTCATCCGGTCCGCCTGGTGACCGCGTCGGTCGACGAGGGCCTCAACGACAACAAGTACATCGTGCCGGGTCTCGGCGATGCCGGAGATCGCCAGTACGGTCCCCGGTAGTCCGGGGAAGTCGCATCCCGAGCCGGTCGATCAGAGCACCGAGTCGCCGAGTGCGGAGGCCCACTCGCGGAGAGCTTCGAGAGTTGTCTCCGCGGTGGTGCGGTCGCCGTCGGTGACGACCTCGAGGTAGAACTTCAGCTTCGGTTCGGTGCCGGACGGCCGCACCACCACCCGCACGGTCGGGCCCTCGAACACGAGAGCGTCGGTGTTCAGCGGTCCGTCGGCCGCAGCCAGGTCGGTGACCGTCACCGCCTCGCCCGCGAGCGTGCGCGGTGGCGACGACCTCAGATGCGCCATGATCTCGTCGATGCGGCTCAGATCGTCGACGCGCAGCGAGACCTGGTCGCCCACGTGGATACCGAACTCGCGGTACAGGTCGTCGAGGGTATCGAGAAGCGTGCGCCCCGACGCTTTCAGAGCCGCAACGTAGTCCGCGACCACGACGGCGGTGCCGATGCCGTCCTTGTCGCGCACCGCGTCGGGGTCGACGCAGTGACCGATCGCCTCCTCGTATGCGTAGACCAATCCGTCTCCGGCGCGGGCGAGCCACTTGAAGCCGGTCAGGGTCTGGGCGAACCGGGCGCCGCGCGCCGCGGCGAGCTTGCCCAGCAGCGTCGAGGACACGATGGTCGTGGCGACGAGCGGGTCGGGCGGCGCCGAGCCCAGGATGCGCTCGCCGAGCAGCACCCCGGTCTCGTCACCGCGCAGCATCCGCCACCCGTCCGCGGTGGGTACTCCGACCGCACAGCGGTCGGCGTCGGGATCGAGGGCGAGGGCCACGTCGGCACCGACGGCGGAGGCGAGTGCCAGCAGCGCGTCGGACGCACCGGGCTCCTCGGGGTTGGGGAAGGCGACCGTGGGAAAGGCGGGGTCGGGGGTGAACTGGGACGCGACGACATGCACGTCGTCGAACCCCGCGGCGCGCAGCGCAGCGACGGCGGTCTCCCCGCCGACACCGTGCAGCGGGGTCAGGGCGATCCGCACATCGCGCCGGGGTGAGCGCGGCAACGTCGCCACCCGTGCGAGATACCGCTCGAGGAGTTCTTCACCCGAGGTGACGACGGTGGTGCGCGGAATCTGTGCCGCGTCCGGTGCTGCATCGATCGCGGCTTCGATCTCGCGGTCGGCGGGTGCGACCAACTGTGCGCCGCCCGAGAGATACACCTTGTAGCCGTTGTCGCCGGCCGGGTTGTGCGACGCCGTGATCTGAACTCCCGCAACGGCTCCGAGGTCGCGTACCGCGAACGCGGTGACGGGAGTGGGAAGCGGGCGGGGCAGTGCCACCACGTCGAACCCGGCCGCCGCGAGAACTTCCGCCGCTGCGGCGAAGAAGTCCGCCGAGCCGGTCCGGGCGTCGCGCCCGACGACGACGGTGCCGCCGCCGTGGCCACGGTCGGTCAGCCAGCGTGCGAGCCCCGCCGTGGCACGAACGACCACGGGCACGTTCATCCGGTCGGGCCCGTCGCCCACCGGGCCGCGCAGCCCGGCGGTGCCGAAACGCAACGTCACAGCCGCGCTGCCAGGTCGCGGAGCAGATCGCCCATCCGGGTGGCTGCGTCGCGACCCGCCGCGAGGACTTCCGCGTGGTCGAGGTGCGCGCCGGTGATGCCGGCGGCGGCGTTGGTGACGAGGGAGACGCCGAGCACCCGCGCACCGGCGGCGCGCGCGGCGATCGTCTCGTGCACGGTGGACATGCCCACGAGATCTGCGCCGAGGGCGCGCAGCATCCGGATCTCCGCGGGCGTCTCGTAGTGGGGGCCGGGCAGTCCCGCGTAGACGCCCTCGGCGAGGCTGGGGTCGATCTCGCGCGCCAGTGCACGTAGATCTGCGGAATACGCGTCGACGAGGTCCACGAACTGCGCACCTCGCAACGGCGACCGGCCGGTGAGATTGAGATGGTCGGAGATCAGCACCGGCTGACCTACCGCGAAATCGGGATCGATGCCGCCGGCGGCGTTGGTGAGGATCACGGTGTGCGCGCCCGCAGCGACGGCCGTGCGGACGGGATGGACCACACGGGTGAGGTCGTGACCTTCGTAGGCGTGGCTGCGGCCCGCCAGAACGAGAACCGCGTTGTCGCCTGCCCGCACCGAGTGCACGGTGCCGGGATGTCCGGCTGCGGTGGGCGGCGCAAAACCGGGGAGTTCGCTCATCGGCACGGTGGCGACGGGCGTGCCGAACCTCTCGACGGCCGCGCGCCACCCCGAGCCCAGGACGACGGCGACGCCGTGCGCAGGCACCGACGAACGTTCGGCGATGACGGCGGCTGCAGCGATCGCTTCGGCTGCGGGATCGAGAATGACGTCCGGGTGTCCCATGACACGGACCCTAACGTCCCGGCCGTGGTTACTTGCGAGTAACCACGGGCGTTATCCTGGCTCGCATGCCCTATCTCGAACGCGACGGCGACGTCTTCGTACTGCACCTCGGCGACCGCGACGCGGAAGCGACGGACAACCGTTTCCACCCGGATCGGCTCGCGGCGATCGGCGCGCTGCTCGACGAGGTCGAAGCGCACGACGGCCCCGCGGCCCTCGTCACCGCAGCGACGGGCAAGTTCTGGAGCAACGGACTCGACACCGACTGGGTGTTCGCGAACCTGACGGAACTGCCCGGGTACCTCGATACCGTGCACGACCTCTACGTGCGGATACTGACCTTCCCCGCCGCCACGGTCGCTGCCGTGCAGGGCCACGCGTTCGGTGCCGGAGCCATGCTTGCGCTGGCCCATGATTTCCGTGTCATGCGAGCGGACCGGGGATTCTGGTGCCTGCCCGAGGTGCAGTTGAACATGCCGTTCACGGTGGGGATGTCGGCGCTGGTCCGGTCCCGGCTGCCGATCCAGACCGCGGTGGAGGCCATCACGACCGGTCGCCGTTACGGGGGCACCGACGCCGTGGCGTCCGGCATCGTCGAGCAGACCGTCGACGGTGACGCGGTACTCGCCGCGGCCGTCGAACGCGCCGCCGCGCTCACCGGCACCCGGGGCAAGAACCTCACGACCATCAAGCGTGGTCTGCATGCTCCTCTGATCGCTGCTCTCGAGATACGGACGGACGCGTCGAACTTCGTGCTCGGCTGACGCTGCTGCCCGATCCGTCGGGTCGGTCCGGCATGACAGACTGGACAGCGTGACGACACTTGCCGACAGCGCGATCGAGGCTGCTTCAGACACCTTGGTCGCGCTGTCGCATTCGATTCACGCCGAACCGGAACTCGCCTTCGAGGAGTACCGCAGCGCCGCGAAGATCATCGACGTGCTGCGCGGCTGCGGTTTCGAGGTGCGCACCGGTATCGCCGACCTGCCGACCGCCTTCGATGCCCGGTTCGGCAGTGGCGACCTGGTGCTCGCGTTCTGCGCCGAGTACGACGCGCTGCCCGGCATCGGACACGCGTGCGGGCACAACATCATTGCTGCGGCCGCGGTCGGCGCGGGCATCGGTCTGGCCGCGCTCGCGGACGAACTCGGCGTCACCGTCCGCGTGATCGGTACGCCCGCCGAGGAAACCGGTGGCGGCAAGGTTCTCATGCTCGAACGCGGAGTATTCGACGACGTCGGCGCGGCGATGATGGTGCATCCCGGACCGATCGACATCACCGGTGCGACCTCGCTCGCACTCTCCGACATCGCCGTCGATTACCTGGGCCGCGAGGCCCACGCCTCCGCGGCCCCGGAACACGGGCGCAACGCCGCGGACGCCGCCACCGTCGCGCAGGTCGCCGTCGGCCTGCTCCGGCAGCACCTGCACCCGGGCCAGCAGATCCACGGCATCGTCGGCTACGGCGGCGCCGCCCCCAACATCGTGCCCGGCCACACCGAGCTTCTCTACTACCTGCGCGCGACCTCGGCCGAACTGCTCGACGACCTCGGTCGGCGTGCGGAGGGCTGTTTCGCAGCCGGCGCACTCGCGACGGGCTGCACACACCGGATCAGGACGGTGTCGCCGCCCTACACGGAGCTCACACCCGACCCGTGGCTGGTGCAGGCATATCGTGAGGAGATCATCGGGCTCGGCCGCGCGCCGTTGCCCGCCGAAGAGGAAGGATCGCGCCCGCTGGGCAGCACCGACATGGGAAACGTGACGAACGTGGTGCCAGGAATTCATCCGGTCATCGGATTGGACTCCGGTGGTGCCGTGACGCATCAGGAAGCGTTCGCCGCGGCATGCGTCACCGACTCGGCCGACCGCGCAGTTCTCGACGGCGCGCGTGCTCTCGCAGCGACCGCTGCGCGCGCTGCCGCCGATCCCGTCCAGCGCGCCCGGTTGCTCGAGGGAGTCGAGCGCCGATGAATCCGTACGTGGAGAAGTGGCTCGGCGCGCACACCGAAGATCTCAGTGCCTGGCGCCGGCATCTGCATGCCAATCCGGAACTCGCACGTCAGGAGTACGCCACCACGGAGTTCGTCGCGCGGCACCTGACCGCCGCGGGACTCGCTCCGAAGGTGCTGCCTCGCGGAACAGGCCTCATCTGCGACCTGGGCCCCACCGGCGGTCCGCGTATCGCGCTACGTGCCGACATGGACGCGCTGCCGCTCCAGGAGATGACCGGTCTGCCGTTTTCGTCGACTGTGCCGGGTGTCTCTCACGCCTGCGGCCACGACGCACACACCACGGTGCTGCTCGGTACGGGTCTCGCGCTCGCGTCGATGCCCGAGTTGCCGGTCGGTGTGCGGTTGGTGTTCCAGCCCGCCGAGGAAGTGATGCCGGGCGGCGCTCTCGACGTGGTCGCCGCCGGTGGCCTGGACGGGGTGTCGCGGATCTTCGCGCTGCACTGCGACCCGCGGCTCGAGGCGGGCAAGGTCGGGATGCGGACCGGCGCGATCACGTCCGCGGCAGATACCGTCGAACTGGTCCTGGACTCTCCGGGCGGTCACACGTCGCGCCCGCACCTCACCGGCGACCTCGTGTACGGACTGGGCGCGGTGATCACCGGCTTGCCGGGACTGCTGAGCCGGCGCATCGATCCCCGCACCGGAACCGTCATGGTGTGGGGCGCTGTCAGTGCGGGCAAGGCGCCCAACGCTATTCCCCGCACCGGCATGCTCGCCGGCACCGTACGCACCGGTGACCATGCGACCTGGCAACTGCTCGAGCCGATGGTGCGGGAAATCGTGCACGGACTCCTGGCACCGACGGGTGTGCGGTATCAACTGAACTATCTGCGTGGCGTGCCACCTGTCGTCAACGACACGGAGTCGGCCCGCATGTTCGAGGACGCGATCCGTCCGGTAGGACCGGACGCGTTGTCCGACACTCCGCAATCCGGTGGCGGAGAAGACTTCTCGTGGTATCTCGAGCATGTGCCGGGCGCGATGGGCCGCCTCGGCGTGTGGTCGGGCAGCGAGCCGCAGCTCGACATCCACCAGCCGGGCTTCGATCTCGACGAGAGAGCCCTTGCCGTCGGTGTCCGGGTGATGACGAATCTGGCGCTGGGCGTCGGGTAGTTCGCCCGGGGGCCGGGTCTAGAAGCTGTCGGGACGCCCCGGGCCCACGTTGCGGCTGTTACGAGTGCGCAGATCCCGCACGTACTCGGCGGGCGCTCCGGCGATCTCGGCGGCGTCGGCCATCACACCCAGGTAGCGCGCGGACGGGAGACCGCCCTCGTAGCCGTCGACCACATACAGCCACGCCAGCACGGGTCCGTCGGCGGTGTCGACGCGCACGCGGATCTTGCGATGGAACCCGAGTTCGGCACCTTCCCAGCTGTCGAGGCTGCGCTCGTCGTCCTCGGTGACGTCGTAGAGGACGATGAAGACCTTCGCCGCCGGATCCTCGACCACTGTGGCGAGAGCGCCTTCCCAGCCGATATCGGCGCCCGCGAATGTCAGCCGCCACCCGTGCAGCCAGCCCGTCCCCGCCATCGGGGAGTGCGGGCAGCGCTTCAGCATCTGCTCGGGATGCATGTTGGACCCGTAGGCGGCGTAGATCGGCACGGCATAAGGCTAACGGGTCGCCGCCCGCCGCAAGATCAGGGGCGCTCGTCGCCCGTGTTGCCAGGTCCGTATGCGAGTGGGCATGCCCGTGGCATAGCGTTGTCGGGGACGCCCGCACACCCCCGCGTGCGTTGCGCTCGTCCCCCGGCACCCTTCGGAATCGATACAGAGGAGAACCATGACCCGGATTGTCATCATCGGCGGCGGCCCCGCGGGATACGAGGCCGCGCTGGTCGCATCACAATACGGCGCATCGGTGTCACTGATCGATTCGGACGGAATCGGCGGTGCGTGTGTCCTGTTCGACTGCGTCCCGTCCAAGACGTTCATCGCGTCCACCGGGGTACGTACGGACATGCGGCGTGCCGGGGACCTGGGCATCGAGCTCGAGGGCGCGACCGTCGCCCTGCCGCAGGTGCACTCCCGCGTCAAGAGTCTCGCCCGCGCGCAGTCGTCCGACATCCGCACCAAGCTCGAGGCGGCCGGGGTGAAGCTGTACTCCGGGCGCGGCGAACTCATCGACAGCCAGCCGGGTATGGCCGCGCACAAGGTCCGCGCCAACCTCCACACCGGCGAGGAGAAGGTGTTCGACGCCGACGTGGTCCTGATCGCCACCGGCGCGAGTCCCCGGATCCTGCCGGGAGCAGAGCCGGACGGCGAACGCATCCTCACGTGGCGCCAGCTGTACGACCTCGACACCCTGCCCGAGGAGCTGGTCGTCGTGGGTTCCGGTGTCACCGGTGCCGAGTTCGTATCCGCGTACACCGAGGTCGGGGTGCACGTCACCCTCGTCTCGAGCCGCGACCGCGTGTTGCCGCACGAGGACGAGGACGCAGCGCTCGTACTCGAAGACGTCCTGGCCGAGCGGGGCGTGACCCTCGTCAAGCACGCCCGTGCCGATGCCGTCGAGCGCACCGAGAACGGTGTCCGGGTGCTGCTCGCCGACGGCAGGATCGTCGAGGGCAGCCACGCGCTCATGACCGTCGGTTCCGTCCCGAACACGCAGGGACTCGGGCTCGACAAGGTCGGGCTCGAACTCGACCGTGGTGGATTCCTGCCCGTCGACCGGGTCTCGCGCACCGCGGTTCCCGGGATCTACGCCGCAGGTGACTGCTCGGGGCTGTTGCCGCTGGCATCGGTCGCCGCCATGCAGGGCCGCATCGCGATGTACCACGCGCTCGGCGAGGGCGTGAGCCCGATCAAGCTCAAGACCGTTGCGGCGGCGGTGTTCACCCGTCCCGAGATCGCGGCGGTCGGCGTGAGCCAGGCCACCATCGACGCCGGTGAGGTTCCCGCCCGGACGGTCATGCTGCCGCTCAACACCAACCCCCGCGCCAAGATGTCGGGAGTGCGTCGCGGTTTCGTGAAGATCTTCTGCCGGCCCGCGACGGGCGTCGTGATCGGCGGCGTGGTCGTCGCACCCACCGCATCCGAGTTGATCCTGCCGATCGCACTCGCGGTGCAGAACAATCTCAGCGTGGCGGACCTGGCGCAGACGTTCGCGGTCTACCCGTCGCTCAGCGGCTCGGTGACCGAGGCAGCCCGCCAGCTGATGCGTCACGACGACCTGGACTGACCCCGCACGACGCTGCGAGACCGCGTGGCGCGCCGGGGCTTGACTCTCCCCTCAGGGGAGGAACGAGGGTGGGTGTATGACGATCAACAGCATCTTTCCCGTGGTCCCGGCCGCCGACGTGGCCCGCAGCCGCGACTTCTACACCGGACTGCTCGACCTCGCCGTCGTATTCGACAGCGGGTGGTACGTGCAGTTGCAAGCCCCCGGTAGCGAGTCCGTGCAACTGGGACTCGTCGAACGAGGACACCACACCGTCCCCGAGGGATTCCGGGCGGCGCCGGCGGGTGTGCTCGTGTCCGTCGAGGTCGAGGACGTCGACCGCGTGCACGCCGCGGCGATCGCTGCGGAACTTCCGATCGTGTTGTCGCTCCGGGACGAGGATTTCGGGCAGCGGCACTTCATGACGACCGACCCCGACGGGTTGCTCGTGGACGTGATCACCGTGATCCCGTACGCCGGCGACCTCGCCGAGAGCGCCGCGGTCTCCGGCGGGCCGCAATGACAGAGGCGCGCTGGATGAGCATCGGTGAGTTCGCGCGCGCCGCACGACTGACGGTGAAGGCACTGCGGTATTACGACCGCGAGGGGCTGCTCACCCCGGACCGCGTGGACCCCGGCACCGGCTACCGTTTCTACGCGCCGTCACAACTGGCGACGGCGCTGCGGATCGGATTGCTTCGCCGTGCGGATGTGTCGGTCGCGGCGATCCGGGTGTTCCTGAGCGATCCGGCGCAGGGGAGCGAGGTGCTCGCGGCCGAGCGTGCCCGCATCGAACGGGACGCGGCGCGCGCGGCCCGGTCGTTCGCTCTCGTCGATTCTCTGGGGAGCGCGGTGGACGCGGATCTTCCTGTTGCCGTTCACCACATCGACGCGGCAACGGTGTTGTGGAGAGAATCCTGTGCCGCGGCGGAGACGCTCGACGAGGCCGCCTCGGAGGCGATCGGCACCCTGCTCGCGCAGGCCCGGCGGTGTGGTCTGGACGAGTCGGCGTCAGTCGTCGGCCGATACCCCGCCGCGCTCGACGGCGAGGTCTCGTTCGGGGTGGGTCTGGAAATCGGCTGCGGCACCCGGCTGGACCAGGCAGTCGAGGCGCAGACCGTCACTCTGCCCGGCGGGGTCTTTGCGGGCGTGGACTTCACGGGCGCGCCGGCGCTGTTACCGGTCGCCTATCACGTGTTGTTCGCGCGTCTCGCCGACGACGGTGTGCCCGTGGAAGGCCCTGTGCGTGAGTACTACCTCACCGACCCAGCGGTGGTCGGCGAAGACGAGATGCGCACGCGCGTCGTGCATCCCGTGCCCGAGGACTATCGACCGGGGTGAGCTCGGTCGTAGGTGCGTTCGGTCGCCTCGGTCCGAGACGCGATCGGACCGTCGGTGTCGTCGAACGTCCGGTCGATCTCCCTGGTGATGAGGCGGTTCGCGACGTCGGCCTCCATCGCGCCGACGAGTACCGATTGCGTGGCGCCGTTGCTGAGAGCAACCAACCGCATCGCTGCGGCGTGCGCGTGTTCTGCCGAGAGCCCGGCGCTTCCGAGGAGCCGCTCCGCCTCACGGACCGTTCCTCGTGAGGCGTCCGTGATGAAGCCCCGGATCCACGGATCGCTCACGGCCCGAGCCAGATACGCGTACCAGACCGAGGCGCCGATGAGGGACGGGCCGGTCGTCGGAACAGGTTGCGTCAGGAGGGTGTCGAGCGCTGCGCGAGGGTCGGTGTGCGAGTCGCCGTCACGGTAGGACTGCTCGGCGCCGGCGACGATTTCCTCCGCACCGCACCGGATCAAGTGTTCTTTCGACTCGAAGTAGTGCTGGATTCGGCCGATCGAGACGCCCGCCTCGGCTGCGACCGCCCGAAAGGTCACGCCGTCGATGCCTCGTTCGTGAATGACGGCCCACAGAGCCCACACGATTTCCCTGCGACGTCGAGCGTGATCGACAACCTTCGGCATACCGAGAACTTTACAATATGCGTATACTGTAAAAGTTCGAACCGTCGGCCTCGGGATACCTCATGAGCGAACGCACGAACAGAGCGGACGTCCGGCCGGATGCTCCAGGACGCGACCGCGGCCCTCACCGATGGCTGCGCCGCACCGGCATGGCGCTGACTGTCGTTCTGTCCGCAGTGGGTGTGGTGGGGATCTGGCAGTTCTTCTTCGGCGCTCCGGGCGTCGGCCACTTTCGTGACGCCGAGGGGCGCGAAATCTATGTCGAGACCTACGACCGGGCGATGTCTGCTCTTCCCCCGCCGACCGCGACCCACGACCTCGCAACCCGATTCGGATCGGTACGCGTGTACGAATGGTTCTCGGGCGGGGCGGATGGTGCAGTTCCGGTCGTCCTGATCCCAGGCATGTCTTCGGGTGTTCCGATGTGGGCGGAGAACCTCGGCACGTTCCTGCCTCACCGCCGTGTGCTCGCGTTCGACGCGCTCGGCGATGCCGGTTTGTCGATCCAGAGTGTTCCGCTGTCCTCGACCGAGCAGCAGGCACTGTGGATTTCCGAGGTGCTCGGCGAACTCGCACCCGAGGGCGCTCACGTAGTCGGTCATTCGTTCGGCGGCGCGAGCGCGGCGGCCTACGCTCACCGGTTCCCCGAGCGCGTCCGGTCGTTGACGCTTCTCGAGCCCGTGTTCACCTTTGCCTACCCCCCGGTGCGCATGCTCGCTTGGACGATGATCTCGACCGTCCCGTTCCTGCCCGAGAGCTGGCACAACACCGCACTCGGAAAGGTGGGAGGCGCCGAGTTCGACCCGAACGACGACATGTCAAAGATGATCGCCGCCGCTTCGGAACACTTCTCGGCGCAACTTCCGACCCCGTCACCTTTGAACGACGCCGCGCTGAATTCGCTGGTGATGCCCACGTACGTCGCTATCGCAGAACGAGATTCGCTCGCCGGAGGCAGGTCTGCCGCCGAGCGCGCCCGCCGTCTCCCCGATGCGACGGTCGATATCGTGCCCGACACCACGCATTCGCTTCCTATGCAAGCGAAAGACTTTCTGGCCGTGAAACTCCCCGAGTTCTGGCGCGACGCCGAGCGGGGTTGACCGCACGCGAGGACGTGGTGTGGTCAGGCCCAGTCGTAGGTGCGCTCGACCGCCTTGTTCCATCCTGCGAACAGACGTTCGCGCTCGTCGGCGCGCATGGTCGGCTCCCACGTCTTCTGGGCTTCCCAGTTGTGCCGGATGTCGTCCTCACCGTTCCAGTAGCCCACGGCCAGTCCCGCCGCGTATGCCGCACCGAGAGCGGTGGTTTCGGCGACCACCGGCCGCACGACCGGCACGCCGAGGATGTCGGCCTGGAACTGCATGAGCAGGTCGTTCACGACCATTCCGCCGTCGACCTTCAACGTGTGGAGTTCGACGCCCGAATCGGCGTGCATCGCCTCGATGACCTCCCGGGTCTGATACGCGGTGGCTTCGAGTGCCGCCCGCGCGAGGTGCCGTTTGTCGACGAACCTGGTCAGGCCCGTGATCACGCCGCGCGCGTCGGGGCGCCAACGCGGCGCGAACAAGCCCGAGAAGGCCGGCACGATGTACGCCCCGCCGTTGTCCGGCACGGATGCGGCGAGTTGCTCGACTTCGGCGGCGGACCGCAGAATCCCCAGGTTGTCGCGCAGCCATTGGACGAGCGACCCCGTGACGGCGACCGAGCCCTCGAGCGCGTAGACGGCGGGCCGGTCCCCGATGCGGTAACACACGGTGGTGAGCAGTCCGTGTTCGCTGCGGACCGGTGTGGTGCCCGTATTGAGGAGCAGGAAGTTCCCTGTGCCGTAGGTGTTCTTGGCTTCGCCGGGGGACAGGCAGGCCTGACCGAACGTCGCGGCCTGCTGGTCGCCGAGGATCCCGGCGATGGGGACGCCCGCGTAGGGTCCGCGTTCGCGGGCGTGCCCGTAGACCTCGGACGAACTCCGGATCTCGGGAAGCATCGAGACCGGTATCCCGAAATCCGCGCAGATCTCCAAATCCCACTGCAACGTGTCCAGATTCATCAGCATCGTGCGGGAGGCGTTGGTGACGTCGGTGATGTGGACTCCCGGTCCGTGCCCGTCTTCACCGGCACCGCCCGTCAGTTTCCATACGATCCAGCTGTCGATGGTGCCGAACACCAGTTCCCCGGCGTCTGCCCTCTCCTGGGCACCGTCGACGTTGTCGAGTATCCAGCGCACTTTGGGGCCCGCGAAGTAGGTCGAGAGCGGAAGGCCCGTGACGTCGCGGTAGCGGTCCACGCCGGCGTCACCCGCGAGTTCTTCGACGAGCCGGTCGGTTCGCGTGTCCTGCCAGACGATCGCGTTGTAGACCGCCTTGCCTGTCGTGCGGTCCCAGACGACCGTCGTCTCGCGCTGATTCGTGATGCCGATCGCGGCGATGTCCTGCCTGCGCACGTCCGCCTTGGCCAGTGCCACGGCAGCCACTTCGCGCGTGTTGAGCCACAGCTCCTCGGGGTCGTGCTCCACCCAGCCGGCGCGCGGAAAGAACTGCCGGTGTTCCTTCTGCGCGACAGCCACGATACGGCCGTCGTGGTCGAAGATGATGCACCGGCTCGAGGTGGTGCCCTGGTCGATCGCGGCGATGTACTGGTTCACGGATGATCCTCGATAGGGCGGACGGGATGGCTCAGGGCAGCATCTACTGCGCGCTGCGCGGTCGAAACTACTAGCCTTGTCGGGGATACGTCGGCGACTCACGGGAGCGGTGCGGTGAATCAACCAGGTGTGCAACCCCTCGGACCGCAACAGCGCGCCGACGCATGGCGGCAACTCGCCACCGAACAATTCGACGTCATCGTCATCGGCGGGGGCGTCGTCGGAGCCGGTGCGGCGCTCGACGCGGCGACACGAGGACTGCGGGTCGCGCTCGTGGAGGCCCGCGACTACGCGTCGGGGACGTCGAGCCGGTCGTCGAAGATGTTCCACGGCGGTTTGCGATACCTGGAACAACTCGAGTTCGGTCTGGTGCGAGAAGCGCTGCGCGAACGCGAACTTGCGCTGACCACCCTCGCTCCGCACCTGGTCAAGCCGCTGAAATTCCTTTTTCCGCTTACCCATCGGGTATGGGAACGTCCGTACATCGGGGCGGGGATCTTCCTGTACGACCGGATGGGTGGCGCGAAGTCGGTGCCGGCGCAGAAGCACCTGACGCGGGCGGGCGCGCTGCGTATGGTCCCCGGTCTCAAGCGCTCTTCGCTCACCGGCGGAATCTCGTATTACGACACCGTGGTCGACGATGCGCGCCACACCATGACGGTCGCGAGGACGGCCGCGCACTACGGGGCGGTTGTCCGGACGTCCACCCAGGTCGTCGGATTCCTGCGGGAGGCCGACGGAGTCGCGGGGGTCCGTGTGCGCGACAGCGAGGACGGCTCTGTCATCGACGTGCGTGGCAGCGCCGTCATCAACGCGACGGGTGTGTGGACCGACGAGATCCAGGCGCTGTCCCGCCAGCGGGGCAGATTCCGGGTGCGGGCGTCGAAAGGCGTCCACATCGTCGTTCCGCGTGATCGCATCGTGAGCGACTCGGCGATCATCCTGCGCACCGAGAAGTCCGTGCTGTTCGTCATCCCGTGGGGCAATCACTGGATCATCGGCACCACCGACACCGACTGGAACCTCGATCTCGCCCACCCGGCGGCCACGAAAGCGGACATCGATTACATTCTCGATCACGTCAACCGTGTGCTCGTGGTGCCACTCACCCACGACGACATCGACGGGGTGTACGCCGGGCTACGGCCACTGCTGGCGGGGGAGAGCGACGAGACCTCGAAACTGTCGCGCGAACACGCGGTCGCGCGGGTTGCACCCGGCCTCATCGCCATCGCGGGCGGCAAATACACCACCTACCGCGTGATGGCGGAGGACGCAGTCGATCTCGCCGCCGAGGACATCCCGACACGGATCGCTTCCTCCATCACGCACAAGGTGCCCCTCGTGGGCGCCGACGGGTACTTCGCGCTGGTCAACCAGACCATGTCCCTCGCCGAGGAATACGGGTTGCATCCCTATCGGGTCAAGCACCTCCTCGACCGGTACGGCTCGATGATCGACCAGGTCCTCGAGCACGCGAAGAACAGGCCCGAATTGCTCGAGCCGCTGACCGATGCGCCGCGTTACCTTCAGGTGGAAGCGGTGTACGCGGTCGCGGCGGAGGGCGCCCTGCATCTCGAGGACATCCTGGCGCGGCGCACCCGGATCGCGATCGAGTACTCCCACCGGGGGGTGCACTGCGCGGAGCAGGTGGCGCGGCTCGTCGCACCGCTGCTGGGCTGGGACGACGAGACGGTCGATCGCGAGGTCGACATCTACCGGGCCCGGGTGGAGGCCGAAATCCTGTCGCAGACCCAGCCGGACGACGAGTCGGCCGATGCCCTGCGGGTGGCGGCCCCCGAAGCACGCGGGGAGATCCTGGAGCCGGTACCGATCACCCGGTGACCCGGGCGTGGTCTCGCCACGCCGGACGCTTCTGATCTCAGTGCGTCAGCGCGATTTTGACGACCACGACCGCCGACGCGAGCAGGGCCAACCCCACCGCCGCGAAGACGGTTGTGGTTCCGGCGGGGCGGCCCTGCAGGCGTTGGACGACGAACACCGTCGAACCGATGCGAATCAGAATCGCCACCTCGGCGAGCACTTGTGCCGTACGAGGTTCGAGCCACCCGAGCCACGCCGTGAGAAGAATGAGGCACGGCAGCGACGCGGACGACAGGATCGGGACCGAGTTGCGGAGTTCCACCCAGCGCTCGGCGCCGGTGAGTGGGCGCGCCGACCGCACGCTCTGCGAGACCGACTCCGCGAACACGTGCGCGAGAAACGTCGAGAGCGCGGTGCCCAGCACGATCGCGATGCCGATGTATTGCCTGGTGGTGGTGATCGGAACCAGGGCTGCGAGGACGAGCACGTTGCCGTAGACGTACGCACTTATCCGGCTTGCCGCCGCGTTGCGTGACAGCGGAACACGGCGGGACGCAACCAACCGGCGTGGTGCGTCGCGAGCCGGGGTGGGGGACACCCCGTCAGCGTGTCACACCGGGCCGGTGCCGTGACGTGACTTTCGGGCTGTAATGCACGGGCGAGTCGCGGCGGTCCACGGGCGGCAGATTACGGCCCGGGGTGTGCAACACGGGGGCGTCCCGGGCGATGCGGCCGGCGGCGCGATCGAGGCCCGCTCGGGCGCGCGGGTGATAGCGGAAACGCTTCGGCACGACCTTGCCGCCCAGACCGATCGCGCGGCCCACGAGGGCGTGGATCTTCTCGTCGCGAGCACTCCAGCGATACCCGAGCAGGTCGCGTACCGGGGGGTCGTAGAGGCCGACGGTGAGCCAGGAGAACCCGGCGACGACCGGCGGACGCAGCGCTTTCCAGACCGGTTCGGGGAACCACCGCAGGAACGGCGGTCGATCGAGGTTCGACAGGTCGAGGACGTCGCGGGTCGCCTTGTTGTCTTCGAGCACGTTGCGGCACATGTGATCCCAGTACTCCAGGAACGCTTCCCACGACTCGGGGACCGAATGCATGGGCATGCCGTAGAGGCGATACCACTGCACGTGCTCGTCGAAGAGCCGGTGCTTTTCCTCGAGGGTGAGCGGGCCGTCGAACCACTCGATCGACACCATGAGGCTGTAGAAGAACGTCGCGTGCGCCCAGTAGAACGTGCCCGGGTCCAGCGCGTTGTACTTGCGTCCCTTCTTGTCGACGCCCTTGATGGTGTTGTGGTACCCCCGCACCTGCGCGGCGGTCTCCGGTGCCCGCGGGCCGTCGAAGACGACTCCGTAGATCGGGTACAGCGACCGGTAGAGGCGCTCCCAGCGCTCGTCGAAGAACTCCGAGTGTTCCTCGACTCCGGCACCGAGGCCGGGATGCATGTTCTGCATGGACCCGGCCCACGGCCCGAACAGCATGCCGCGCCATCCGCCGAAGTACTTCCAGGTCAGCGAGTCGGGGCCGAGCGGCTCGGGCGGTGCCGCAGCCGGACGGGCCGTCGTCTCGTCCGGTGCCGGCTCGTCGACGCCCTGACCGCCGGGATACTGACTACGCATGTTGTCAGAGTAGGATCTGTCCGGCACGTAGTCAACGACGGGAAACAGCAGTGGGCACCACGCGCCGCAGTTGGGCGGGGGTCGGCATCGAAGAACGCCGACGGGTACGCAGGGAACGGCTCCTCACCGCCGGTACCGACCTGATCGGCGCGCCCGGCGGTGCGATCGCGAACGTCCGTGCCGTGTGCCGCGCGGCCGAACTCACCGAGCGGTACTTCTACGAGAGCTTCACCGACCGGGACACCTTCGTCCGCGAGGTGTACGCACACGTCGCGAAACAGGCGCGCGAGGCGCTCGCGGCCGCGGTTGCCTCGGCGCCGCCGACGGGTGTCGCGGAGGCTGCGGTGCGGGCCTTCGTCGGCCTCGCCGTCGATGATCCGGCCAAGGGGCGCGTGCTGCTCCTGGCCCCGCTGCGCGAGCCCGCCCTGAGCAGCCGTGGTCTCGAACTCGCGCCGGCATTCGTCGCGCTCGTCGAGGGCCGGCTCACCGGCATCGAGGATCGAGCGTATCGGCACCTGGTGGCCGTGGGACTGGTCGGAGCGTTCACCAGCATGTTCATGGGCTACCTCGAAGGCGACGTCACGGTGTCCCGGGAAATGCTGGTGGCACATTGCGTTTCGCTACTCGAACATGCCGGAGAGGCTTCCGGTCCGGTACCGCGCGGCTGACAGCGGGGGCACCGGTACACCACCCGCTCCGGTTCGGCGGCCGTGCCCAGGTCCCAGGATTCGATGGGTGTCCCGCAACGTCGGCAGGGATCGCCGCGCCGCCCGTACACCCAGAGGTTCCGGCCGCGACGACGATCACCCGTCGTGACCCGCACCGCCCGCTCGCGGTTCGCGGTGAGGATGCGGTGTGCGAGGTCCACCCAGCCCCGAGGATCACCTGCCGTACCCACCGGCTCCCGCGGATCGACGCCGCGCAGGAAGCACAATTCGGACCGGTACACATTGCCCACGCCCGCCATGACCCGCTGATCGAGCACGGCAACCCCGATCGGGCGGAGCGGGTCGCGCGACAGATTCTCCGCGGCGCGCGCCGCGTCCCAGTCGGCTCCGAGCAGATCGGGCCCGAGGTGGCCCACCGCATCCTCTTCCCGGTCACGGGGGAGAACTTCGAGGATTCCCAGTTCGAACCCGACGGCCTGCGTCTGTTCCGTACCCAGTACCACGCGAGCCTTGAAACCGGGTTTACGCCACCGCGCGCCGCGCTCGTAGATGTGCCACTCGCCCTCCATCTTCAGATGCGAATGGATCGTGTGGCCGGGTAACCGGATCAAGATGTGCTTGCCCCGCGACACCACCTCGTCGACGACACAACCCGTGAAATACGCTGTGGCGAAACGAGGTACGCGGAAATCGGTTTCGGTGAGCGTTCTCCCCGCCAGAGCGGCGTTCAGTTGCCGCGCCGCGCGGTGGACCGTATCGCCCTCGGGCATCGTCAGAACCTCAACCGGTATCCGCGCGGCGTCGCCGAGAAACCGGACTCGCCCAGGATGTCGGCGAACGCGTGCCCGTGGATGGAGGCACCGTCGACCTTCTCCACGACGATCTTGTCGACGCCCCCGCGCTTGACGGTCGCGGCGAGGGAAGCGCACGCACTGCGCAGCAGTCCCGGATCGTCGTCGAAGGTGAGCATCGTGCGGCCACCGCGTTCGATGAACAGCACCAGGGCGCCGTCGACGAGAACCACCAGGCCACCGGCCTTGCGTCCCGGCCGGTGGCGGGGTGCGTCGTCGGGGGCCGAGGACTTCGGCCACGGGAGTGCGGCGCCGTACGGGTTGGCCGGGTCGCACGCTGCGAGGGTGATCGCCGCGGTTTCGTCGTGGCGGCCTTCGATCGAATCGGCGAACGAGCGCAGGCGGTCGACGACCGCGGGTGTGGAGAACTGGGCCCCTCCCAGCGAGTCGACGAAATACCCACGCCGGCAACGACCACGCTCCTCGAACCGGCTGAGCACCTTGTACATCGTGGCGAACCCGCCGGGTACGCCCTCGCTCACCACGACCCCCCGGGTGACGACCCCGTACCGCTCGAGCAACAGTTCCGCGATGCTGTGTGCACGGATCGTCGCGTCGGTCTCACGTTCGGGGAGCAACGACCAGCGACCGGCGACGGTGGGCGGGCCGGTGCGCGACGGCATCGCCGGGCGGGCCCGGTACATCCGCGCCCGTGGGGCGCGCCGCGGGGTCCGGTGCGCGGGCGTCGCGCGGGAGGTATCGCCGATCAAGGCCCGCAGCGGCGCAAGCGTGTCTCCCGAGATGTATCCGCCCCAGACCAGGTCCCACAGTGCTGCAGCGACAGTCGTGTCGGTGGCGGTCGATTCCCGGGCGGACACGGCATCGGTGAGCTGACGGAAGAAGAACGCGCCACCACCGGCGAGCGAGTCGAGGATCGCGTGGTGGATCGGGGACATGTCGAGTTCTTCGGTGGGCGCTAGGGTCACCGGTGCCAGGTCGACGGGGTGGAGCAGGACCCAGCCGTCCTTGCCGGAGATGGACCCGGCGCCCGACCACACCACCTCACCTGTCGAGGTGAGTTCGTCGAGCATCGTCGGTGAATAGTCTCGGACGCGGGGTGCGAGGACCAGTGGCTCGAGTGCGCTTGCAGGAAGCGGAACCCCGGCGAGTTGTTCCACGACCGTGAGAACGCCGTCGAGTCCGTAGAGAGCACTGCCACCCGCGCCCTTGCCGAGGTGATGCCAGTCGGGAAGGAACCGGCCGAGCGTGGCCGTGCTGACCGGTTCGACATCCTGGCGGGCCGCTGCGAGCGACCGCCGTCGCAGCCGCCGCAGCACCTCGGAATCGCACCATTCGGACCCGGTGGCACCCGGACGGAATTCCCCCGACGTAACGCGCCTGTCCGCGGCCATCCGCCGCAACACGGAGTCGACGACGGCCGTGCCGAGCCCGAACCGCGCCGCGACCTCGGCCGCGGTGAACGGACCGTGGGTGCGGGCATACCGGCCCACGAGATCACCGAGCGGATCTGCGACCGGCTCGACGAACGCGGTGGGCACCCCGATGGGCAACGGCACGCCGAGCGCATCGCGCAACCGGGACGCGTCTTCGATGGCGGCCCACCATTGTTCACCCGCGTACGACACGCGGAGTGCGCGTCGCCGGCGGGCGAGGTCGGCGACCCACTCGGTCGGATCGTCGGTGGTGCGTTCGCGCAACTCGGCATCGGTGAGCGGCCCGACCAGTCGCAACAGGTCGGCGACACCCTCGGCATCGCGCGCGCGCCGCTCCGGTGTCAGTCGCTGCAGTTCGTGTTCGGCGTCGGCGATGACGTCGGCGTCGAGCAGTTCGCGCAATTCCACGCGACCGAGCAATTCGGCCAGCAAGGTCGAATCGAGCGACAACGCGGCCGCGCGGCGCTCGGCGAGCGGGCTGTCTCCCTCGTAGAGGAACTCGCCGACGTAGTTGAACAGCAGTGACGAGGCGAACGGGGAGGCGGTGGGCGTTTCCACCTCGACGAGGCGGATCTGCCGGCGGGCGACGCGACCGAGGAGGTCGTGCAGGGCGGGCAGGTCGTAGACGTCCTGAAGGCACTCGCGGACGGTCTCGAGCAGAATCGGAAAGGTCGGGTAGCGCCGCGCGACATCGAGCAATTGGGCCGAGCGTTGCCGCTGCTGCCACAAGGGCGCCCGCTTGCCAGGGTTGCGGCGGGGCAGCAGCAGTGCGCGGGCCGCACACTCCCGGAACCGCGACGCGAACAGCGCCGATCCACCGACCTGCTCGGTGACGATCTCGTCGATGTCCTCGGGGTCGAAGACGAAGATCTCCGACCCCGGTGGCGCGTCGTCGGCGTCGGGCAGTCGCACGATGATGCCGTCGTCGGAGGCCGTCGGGTGGGATTCGACGCCGTACCGCTCGAGCAATCGGGCGCCCACCGCCAGTGCCCACGGTGCGTGTACCCGCAATCCGAACGGGGAGTGCAGCACCAGTCGCCAGTCGCCGAGTTCGTCGCGGAACCGTTCGACCACCAGGGTGCGGTCGGTGGGAAGCTGTCCTGTCGCGGTGCGCTGCTCGGTGAGCAGAGCGATCAGGTTGGTCGTCGCGTTGTCGTCGAGTCCGCCGTTGCGACAGCGTTTTTCGGCTTCCTCGGCGTCGGCGTGGCCCAGCTCGCGGATGAACGCGCCCAGAGCGGCTCCGAGTTCTGCGGGCCGGCCCTGGCTGTCTCCGTGCCAGAACGGCAAGCGGCCGGGACGACCGTAAGCGGGCGAGACCAGTACCCGGTCGAACGTGATCTCTTCGATCCTCCAACTGGTGGCGCCGAGTGCGAACACATCGCCGACCCTCGATTCGTAGACCATCTCTTCGTCGAGTTCGCCGACACGGGTGTTCTTCTCGCCGACCATGAACACGGTGAACAATCCGCGGTCGGGGATGGTGCCGCCCGAGGTGACCGCGAGTCGCTGCGCGCCCGGGCGCCCGGTGAGCGTGCCCTCGGTGCGGTCCCACACCACACGCGGCCGTAGCTCGGCGAACTCGTCAGACGGATAGCGTCCCGCGATGAGGTCGAGCACCGACTCGAACACGGGTCGCGACAGGGACGCGAACGATCCGCTGCGCCGCACGGTGTCGAACCAGTCGTCGACGTCGAGCGGTTCGAGCGCGGTCGCCGCGACCGTCTGCTGGGCCAGCACGTCGAGGGGATTGGCGGGTACCTGCAACGCTTCGATCTGCCCGGCGACCATGCGCTCCACCGTGACGGCGCAATGGATGAGATCGGTGCGGTGCTTGGGGAAGAGCACACCGCGGGACGTCTCACCCACCTGGTGCCCGGCGCGGCCCACCCGTTGCAGGCCGCTCGCGACGGACGGCGGTGCCTCCACCTGGATGACCAGGTCGACCGCACCCATGTCGATGCCGAGTTCGAGGCTCGAGGTGGCCACCACGCACCGCAGGCGCCCGGTCTTGAGATCGTCCTCGATGAGGGCGCGCTGATCCTTGCTGACGGAGCCGTGGTGCGCGCGGGCGAGCACCGGTTCGGCGCCGTACGTGACTTCGGTGGGCGCCCCGATCTGGGCCGGGGGTCTGCTCACGCGGTCGACCTCGGTGCCGGTGCGTTCGGCGTAGATCTCGTTGAGCCGGGCGGTGAGCCGCTCGGAGAGCCGTCGCGAGTTCGCGAACACGATGGTCGACCTGTGTGCGGTGATGAGGTCGACGATCTGTTCCTCGACGTGCGGCCAGATCGACCCCGCCTGGGGAGTGGGCGACGCCGAGTCCTCGTCCGGCTCGGCGACACCGAGTTCCGTCATGTCCTCCACCGGGACCCGGACCGTGAGATCCCACGTCTTGGCCGCCGGGGGTGCGACGATCCGGATCGGCGCGCCACCGGCGAGGAACCGGCCGACCTCCTCGTGGGGCCGTACCGTCGCGGACAGTCCGATGCGCTGCGCGGGCGCGCGCAGCAGCAGGTCGAGCCGTTCGAGCGACAGCGCGAGATGGCTGCCCCGTTTGGTGCCGGCAACGGCGTGCACCTCGTCCACGATCACGGTCTCCACGCCGGCGAGGTTCTCCCGCGCCGACGAGGTGAGCATGAGGAACAGCGACTCGGGAGTGGTGATCAGGATGTCGGGTGGGGTGCGGGCGAGCTTGCGTCGGTCGGCCTGCGAGGTGTCGCCGGAGCGGACCCCGACGCTGATGTCCGGCGGGGTGAGGCCGAGCCGTTTGGCGGTCTGGGTGATCCCGACCAGCGGCGATCGCAGGTTGCGTTCGACGTCGACCGCGAGAGCTTTGAGCGGCGAGACGTAGAGCACCCGCGTGCGCTGCTCGCGGGCGACCGTCTCGTCGGCCGGGGTGGCGGCGAGCCGGTCGAGCGACCACAGGAACGCGGAGAGCGTCTTGCCGGAACCGGTGGGTGCCACGACCAGGGTGTGCGCGCCGGACGAGATCGACTCCCACGCACCGAGCTGAGCGGGAGTCGGGGCGTCGAAAGCTCCGCCGAACCATTCACGGGTCGGTGCGGAGAATCGGTCGAGGACAGAGCTCACCTGTCTATCGTGCACCCGACCGCCGACAGGCTCAGTCCTCGAAGGCGAATTGAGCGATCTGAGGCGAGTGCAGATCGGCCCACCGGTTGCGCCCGGTGCGGACCAGTTCGGTGACGAGGGCACGGGCCGGCGCCCGCCACGGCAGGGCGTCGAACTGCTCCCGGCTCTCGGGTGTTTCCGTCCATGCGATCGTGGCCATCGCACCGCTGTGCGTCACATTCAGCGCAGGGAAGGTTGCAGCGATCCGGTCGAGGGACGCGCCGCAGGCCTCTTCCAGACCCTCTCGCGTCACCGTGATCCAGCCCTGGACATTCCGCAGACCCGGTCCCGGGGTGTCGAGGTGGAGGCCGGCCACCTCGAGATCACCGGCATACACGCTCACGAGTCGGCGGCCCGTCGGCGACACCGAATTGTCGGGCAGGCACGCGACCGACCAGTACTCCCGCTCGCTCATCCGTGCGTTGGGCACGCTCGACCGGATGTAATCGCGCAACCATGCTGTGACGATGCCGAATTCGGGGTAGTGCGCGAGCTCCCTGTACTTGGTGTCGCGTAGGGGGAGTTCGGAGACGGAGTCGGGCGAAGGCATGTTCACGCGACGATTATGGCCGTTCACGGGCCGATCCGGGTGCAAGGCCGGAATCGACGCGTTCCCACGCCCGGGGGGCTGCGTCCGGGTCACAGCACCACCCCCGGGTTCAGGATCGTCCGAGGGTCCAGCGCATTCTTGATTTGCCTGGTCAGAGCCATGACGTCAGGGCCGACCTGGTCGGGAAGCCACGCCTTCTTCAAGCGGCCCACGCCGTGCTCCCCGGTGATCGTGCCGCCCAGTTCGATCGCGAGATCCATGATCTTTCCGAAAACCGCCTGTGCTCGCACGGCCATCTCGTCGTCGGCGGGGTCGTAGACGATCAGGGGATGGGTATTGCCGTCCCCGGCGTGAGCGATGACCGCGACCGTCACATCGTGCTTCGCCGCGAGCGCGGCGATCCCCTCCACAAGCGCGGGAAGAGCCGGCAGGGGAACCCCGACGTCCTCGAGCAGCAGGCTGCCGGTGCGCTCCACCGCGGGGATCGCCATCCGGCGGGCGGCCGCAAACGCTTCCCCCTCCGCGGCGTCGTCGGTGGTGAACACCTCGTCGGCACCGGCGTCGCGACATGCCTGCGCCATCAGCGTGATCTCCTCGGCCGCGGCCGCCCCCGGTACGTCGGAACGCGCGATGAGCATCGCTTCCGTGGAGCGGTCCAGACCCATCCGGAGCATGTCCTCCACCGCTCCGATCGTGGTCCGGTCCATGAATTCGAGCATCGCGGGCCGCAGCATGCCGGTGATCGCGACGACCGCGTCGGCGGCGGCCTGGACCGACCCGAACGTGGCGACCATCGTCGACGCCGGTGGTTGCGGCGGAAGCAGTCGCAACGTCACCTCCGTGATGACGCCGAGGGTGCCTTCGCTGCCGACGAACAGTTTCGTCAAGGACAGGCCGGCGACGTCCTTGAGTCTCGGGCCGCCCAATCGCACCGCGGTACCGTCCGCCAGCACGACCTCGAGACCGAGGACGTAATCGGACGTGACCCCGTACTTCACACAGCACAGGCCCCCGGCGTTGGTCGCGGCGTTGCCGCCGATCGTGCAGATCTCGAACGACGACGGGTCCGGCGGGTACCACAGACCGTGCTCGGCCGCTGCCCGCTTGACCTCGGAATTGAGGAGCCCCGGCTGCGCAACTGCGGTTCGGGTGGTCGTGTCCACCGTGAGCGCACGCATCTTCTCGGTGCTCAGCACGATGCCCCCGGCGATGCCGCCGGATCCGCCCGACAGACTCGTGCCGGCTCCCCGGGGCACCACCGGGACGCGATGGGTGTTCGCCCACCGCAGCGTGGCCTGCACGTCCGTGGTCGACGTGGCGCGCACCAGGGCGGCGGGCACAACCGCGTCCGGGTCCTGCGCACGGTCGTGGCGGTATCCGGCGAGGATGTCAGGGTCGGTGACCAGTGCGCCCTGCGGCAACGCGGCGGCCAGTTCGGTCAGCGGCATCGCAGGCAGTCCGGTTTCCTGTTCGGTGGACATCTCGTCACCCCGCCGCCGGGACGTAGCGGGCACGCAACTTGTGTTTGACCAGCTTGCCGGTGGGTGTGCGCGGCAGGTCGTCGGAGAAGTCCACACTGCGCGGTGCCTTGAAGTGCGACACGCGGTCGCGGACGTACTCGAGCAGTTCCTGCTCGAGTTCGGGACTCGGCGTGACCCCGTCTGCGAGTTGCACGACGGCCTTGACCTCTTCGCCCATCTCCGTGTTCGGCACGCCGATGACCGCCACGTCGTAGACCTTCGGGTGCAGGGTGAGGACGTTCTCCGACTCCTGCGGGTAGATGTTGACGCCGCCGGAGATGATCATGAAGGCGGCGCGGTCGGTCAGGTAGAGGAAGCGGTCGTCGTCGAGGTACCCGATATCCCCGCTCGTCGTCCAGGTCGGGTGGTCGGGATGTGTTGCCGCTGCGGTCTTCTCGGGGTCGTTATGGTATCGGAAAGGGTGTTCGTCGCGTTCCCACCACACTGTCCCGATCGCGCCGGCGGGGAGTTCGTTTCCCTCGTCGTCGCAGATGTGGACGATGCCCATGACGCCGTCGCGCCCCACGGACCCGGGCCGCGCGAGCGCCTGCCCGGAGTCGATGAAGGTCGCGCCCGCACCTTCGGTGGACGCGTAGTACTCGTGGATCACCGGGCCCCACCACTCGATCATCGCCCGCTTGATCTCCGGTGGGCACGGTGCGGCCGCGTGGATCGCGACCTTCATGCTCGAGACGTCGTATCTCGCCCGCGTCTCCTCCGGCAGTTTCAGCATCCGCACGAACATCGTCGGCACCCACTGGGAGGCCGTGACCGAGTACTTCTCGATCAGGGCGAGCGCTTCTTCGGCGTCGAAGCGGTCCATCAGGATCACGGTGCCGCCGACAGACTGAACGGTGCCGCAGAACCGGAGCGGCGCAGCGTGATACAGCGGGGCGGGGCACAGGTAGACCGTGGTGTCGTCGAACCCGTACATGGGCGCGAACACCGCGGTGTACGGGTCGGGGACGTCCTGCACCTGGCCCACGGACAGAGCCGGTTCGATTCCCTTCGGCCGCCCGGTGGTGCCGGAGGAATACAGCATGTCCCGGCCGCGAGGCTGGTCGTCGAGCGGTGACGGATCGTGGCGGGCGAGCGCATCCTCGTAGTCGTCGAAGCCGGGAAGCGACCCGCCGAAGACGAGGCGGTGGGCCACTCCCGGGTATGCCCCGGGTGACGTATCGATCGCCGACAGGGCGTGTGCCGAGACGACCAGGGCTTGCGCGTCGCAGTCGTCGACGATGTAGGCCGCTTCGTCGGGAGTGAGGTGCCGATTGACCACGGTGATGTACAGGCCGGAACGCAGTGCTGCCCAGTACACCTCCATGACGCGCAGGTCGTTGTCGGATATCAACGCAAGATGGTCGCCGGGCGCCAGGCCGGCGGCGCGCAGATGCTTCGCCAGCCGGATCGAGCGTTCGTCGAGTTCCCGGTAGGTGAGCGATTCGCCCGTGGCGGGCCGGATGATGGCCGGCTTGTCGGGGGTGGTCGCGACGAAGTTCCCTGGGTACATGGTCCCCGGTCTACCACAAGATGTGTCGTACGCCACACGGTTGCTCCGCGTCGGGGCATTGCGCCGGGACGTGTGTAGGTGGGAACGGACGGGTATACCCCGCACACATCGAAAGGAGAGCACGATGCCGAACTCGTCGATCAAGAACGAAAAGATGTACGAAGAGTTGCGGGACGACGGCGCGTCGAAGGAGAAAGCTGCCCGGATCTCCAACGCTGCCGCTGCCGAGGGCAAGTCGAAGGTCGGGAAGCGAGGCGGAAAGTCCGGGTCGTACGACGACTGGACTGTCGACGACCTGAAGAAGCGGGCGAAAGAACTCGGCTTGAGCGGTTACTCGAGCATGCGCAAGAACGAACTCGTGGACGCGTTGCGCAACCACTGACGGGACGGCAACCTGGACTCGCGTGGCCACCCCCGGCCCGCGAGAGGGGCAGGCATGGCATTGAGCGTGGACGGCGACACCCTGTACTTCGAGTTCCCCGAAGTACACGGGGAAGCCGAACTGGCCGTCTCGTTCCACCGCACCGTCCGGGTGCCGGACGACGGGAAGCGCTACCCGCTGCCACCGAGCCTGGGCACCTTTCCTCTACGTGTTTTGGACGAGCACATCGTCCTGCCCGTATGGCAGTCCGAAGCCTGCTGGATCAAGTTCGACACTCGTTATCCGTTTCTCGTCAAGGTCGGAACCGGCGACGTCGACGCGGTGACGGGCGGGCCCTGGACGCCGGAACCCGATTTCGATGCCGAGGACTATTTCGAGGTCCCGGAACAACCCTGGCTCGACGGGTTCTGTGTGGACGGCGGACTGGTCCGCCAGTTCGTGGCGATGCCGCTGGGTGCGGGGTACACCGTCGAGGAACAACTCGGTCGCGGGCCGGCCACCGGGGGAATCCGGATCGCCGCGTCCCCGATGAGGGCCGACGTGTACGAGCGGCGGCGCGCGCGAACCGACGACCGGCAGCACATGATGACCTTCGCGCCGCCTCCGCCGCCCGGCATGGGGCTCGGCGCGGGCGGTTCGATCACCCAGCGCGTCGCGACGCCGGTGGAAGAACGCGGCGTATGGGACACGGGCCGTCGCTCGGCTGCGCACGTTGCGCTGGTCAACAGCGTGCAGTGGGAAACCCTGACGGGAACAGCGCCGCCGACCGAGCCGATCACCGCGCGCGAGTACACCGAGCGCGGGTATCCGTGGTTCGAGGTGTACGACGAGTCGGTCGCGCGGGAAGCGGCCACGGCACTGTCGGGTGTCGAGACCGTCTCGCGCGTGCTCGCCCGCCGAGGGGACGACCCGCTGGCCGGAAACGAGACCGTCGACGTGCCCGAACTCCTGAGGATCCGTCCGCGGAAGGGCCGGGACCGCGGTTGAGATCCGCCGTTGGGGCTCAGCCGAATTCGACACCCTGGGCAAGCGGGAGTTCGTTCGAGTAGTTCACCGTGTTGGTGGCGCGGCGCATGTACGCCTTCCATGAATCCGAACCCGATTCGCGGCCGCCGCCGGTCTCCTTCTCACCGCCGAACGCACCACCGATCTCCGCCCCGGAGGTACCGATGTTGACGTTCGCGATACCGCAGTCCGAGCGGGAGAGGAACTGCTCGGCCTCCCGTTGGTCGAGGGTGAAGATCGACGACGACAGCCCCTGGGGGACTGCGTTGTTCAGCGTGATCGCCTCGTCGAGGTCGTCGTAGGTGAGGACGTACAGGATCGGTGCGAACGTCTCCTCCCGTACGACCTCGGTCTGGCCCGGCATGCGGACGAGTGCGGGGGAGACGTAGACCCCCTTCCCGGACACGTCGACACGGTCGCCGCCGGCGACGACAACGCCGCCGTCGGCAGCGGCGCGATCGAGAGCAGAGCGCATCGCCTCGTACGATTTCTCCGAGACGAGCGGACCCACGAGGACTCCCTCGTCGAACGGATTTCCCACGCGCAAGCCGGAATACGCGGTTGCGAGCCGCTCGACGAGCGTGTCGGCGATCGACCGGTGCACGATGAGCCGCCGGAGTGTCGTGCACCGCTGCCCGGCGGTACCCGCGGCGGCGAACACGACGCCGCGCACCGTGAGGTCGAGGTCGGCCGACGGGGTGACGATCGCTGCGTTGTTGCCGCCGAGTTCGAGCAGGCACCGGCCGAAGCGCGCGGCGACGCGGGGAGCGACCGACCGACCCATCCGAACGGACCCGGTTGCGCTGACGAGCGCGACTCGCGGATCGTCGGAAAGGGCTTCTCCGACGCGGGCGTCGCCGAGAAGCACGTGGTGCAGGCCGTCGGGCGCACCCACATCGGCGGCAGCGCGCCGCAGGAGTGCGTCACACGCGAGCGCGGTGAGCGGCGTGGTCTCGGACGGCTTCCACACGACCGGGTCGCCGCACACGAGCGCGATCGCGGTGTTCCACGACCACACCGCGACCGGGAAGTTGAACGCCGAGATGACACCGACGACGCCGAGGGGATGCCATGTCTCCATCAGGCGGTGGCCCGGACGTTCGGACGGCATGGTCCGCCCGTACAACTGGCGGGACAAGCCGACGGCGAAGTCGCAGACGTCGATCATCTCCTGAACCTCACCCGCCGCCTCGGACGGGATCTTCCCGACCTCGAGTGTGACGAGTGCTGCCAAGGCGCTCTTGTGCTCGACGAGGAGTTCGCCGAGACGCCGGACGAGTTGTCCGCGAACCGGGGCGGGCACGTTCCGCCATTGCTCGAACGCGCTTGCGGCGGTCGAAACAGCGAGATCGACGTCTTCGGCCGAGTGGAGGGGAAGTCGAGCCAGTTCGGTGCCGTCGACCGGGCTCGTGACGCCGAGGACACCGTCCTGCGGAAGTTCGACTCCGCAACGGCTCAGGGCCGCCTCTGCTCGGGTGCGGAGGTCGGAGGTCGCATTCATCGGTGTGGTCCCTTCGTGCTCGGATAATCTGCGCGGGTGCCGGAATCCCCTAAAGACGCGCTGGACGAGATCGATCGATTGCTGTTGCGCGAATTGGAAGCCGACGGGCGGGCCACCTTGGCCGCGCTTGCCGACAAGGCGGGCCTGTCGGTGTCCGCCGTCCAATCCCGGGTACGACGCCTCGAGTCGCGCGACATCATTCGCGGGTACAGCGCCAGAATCGATCCCGAGGCGATCGGACTCGCGCTCTCGGCGTTCGTCGCCATCACCCCTCTTGATCCGTCTCAGCCGGACGATGCACCGGCGCGATTGCGCCATATCGACGCCATCGAATCCTGTCACTCGGTCGCCGGGGACGAAAGCTACATCCTCCTCGTGCGTGTCGCCTCGCCGCGCGCGCTCGAACATCTGCTTCAGCAAATTCGTGCGACCGCGAACGTGGCAACCCGGAGCACCGTCATTCTCCAAACATTTTACGAGCGGTGACGGTAAACGCCGGTAAATTTCTTGTAATGAAGACCCTTTACTGAATGTTCGGACGTATCGTTCCCGGTATGAGTACTGCACTCCGGCGCCCGGACAGTGACGGATCCCTCCTTCCCGACCGCGTTCACGACGTACTGCGGCAGCACCTGCTCACGGACGGAGCAGACCTCGTCCTCGACCTCGAACGCTCACGCGGCCTACGACTGGTCGACCAGCGCGACGGCACTGTTTACCTCGACATGTTCGGGTTTTTCGCGTCCTCGGCGCTGGGCATGAACCATCCTGCGCTCGCGGACGACCCCGGTGCCGCAGAGGAGTTCTGCACTGTCGCACCGAACAAGCCCAGCAACTCCGACATCTATACGGTGCCGATGGCCCGGTTCGTCGACACCTTCGCCCGGGTCCTCGGGGACCCGGCCCTGCCGCACCTGTTCTTCGTCGACGGCGGTGCGCTCGCCGTCGAGAACGCTCTCAAGGCCGCGTTCGACTGGAAGAGCCGCCTCAACGAGTCCCGCGGACTCGACCCCGGCCTCGGAGGCTCGGTACTTCATCTGACCGAGGCGTTCCACGGGCGGAGCGGCTACACGATGTCGCTCACCAACACCGATCCGGTGAAGACCGCACGCTTCCCGAAGTTCGACTGGCCGCGAATCGACGCGCCCTATCTGTGCGACGGCCGCGACATCGCCGCGGCGGAGGACCGCGCGCTCGACCAGGCGCGCGCCGCATTCGCCGAGCGCCCCCACGACATCGCGTGCTTCATCGCCGAACCCGTCCAAGGGGAGGGCGGCGACCACCACTTCCGTCCGGAGTTCTTCCGGGCCATGGCGGATCTGTGCCGCGCCAACGACGCGCTGTTCGTGTTCGACGAGGTGCAGACCGGTGTCGGACTCACCGGCACCACCTGGGCCTATCAGCAGTTCGGCGTGGCTCCCGACCTCGTGGCATTCGGAAAGAAGACGCAGGTGTGCGGGATCATGGCCGGTGGGCGGATCGACGAAGTGCCCGACAACGTCTTCACGGTGAGCTCTCGTCTCAACTCCACCTGGGGTGGCAATCTCACCGACATGGTGCGTGCCCGCCGCATCCTCGAGGTGATCGAACGGGACGGACTGATCGAGCGTGCCCGCACCCGTGGGGCGCATCTGCTGGCCGGAGTGCAGCAACTCGCCGCGCGCCGTCCCGCGGTGACGGAGCCGAGGGGCCGCGGGCTGATGTGTGCGCTGACCCTGCCGTCACCGGACATGCGCGACGCGGTGCTGCGCGACCTGTACCGCGACGAGCACGTCCTCATGATCGGCACCGGCACCCGCGGTATCCGATTCCGGCCCCCGCTGACGGTCACGACAGCCGAACTCGACGAGGCGCTCGCCGCCGTGGACCGGGTCCTCGGGCGCCACACCTGAGCCGTGCGGGGCTTTCCGGTTCCGAGCGCAACGCCGTAGGTTGTCGACATGACCGATGCACTGGGCAGCGAGGCCGCTGCGGACACCGCCTTCGCGATCCCGTCACTGGCGAACTTCCGCGACATCGGCGGGTGTGCGAGTTCCTACGGTGGCGTGGTTCGTACCGGGGTGGTGTACCGCTCGACCGACCTGAGCCGGGTCACCGAGACCGATCTCGACACACTCACGGCGCTGCACATCGCGAACGTCTTCGACCTCCGCACCGCGGCCGAGCAGGAGCTGCGTCCGGACAAGCTTCCGGCGCACGCCCGGCACTTCGCCCTCGACGTCCTCGCCGACCGGAACAACGGGTCCATCGCGGCAGCACTTCCCGACATCGTTGCCGATCCCGCACTGGCCGCCCAGGCGTTCGGTGACGGCCGCGCCGTCGAATATCTGCGGGGGAGCTACCGGGACTTCGTGACGTTGCCGAGCGCTCTCGCGTCGTATCGCGCTGTCGCGGAAGGTATGGCGCAGGGCGACGTTCCCGCGCTGGTCCACTGCAGCGCGGGGAAGGACCGGACGGGGTGGGCCGCAGCGTCCCTGCTCCTGTTCGCCGGCGCCGACGAGGATGCGGTGTTCGCCGACTACCTGCGTACCAACGACATGCTGCTGCCCGCTTTCGACACGATGTTCGCCCGCTTCGCCGAACGGGGAGGTGACCCGGACATCCTCGTTCCGATTCTCGGTGTGCGGCGCGAGTACCTCGAAACCGCAATCGACGAGGCGCTGACCCGGTACGGCAGCATCGAAGGGTATTTCGCGGCCGGCCTCGGTCTCGGCGACACCGCGCTGCAGGCTCTGCGCGACCGCCTCGTGGCCCCGCAGGAGTGAGCGTTCGCCGGGCAGGCGGTACCTGACGAACAGGCCGGTGCCGCAAACGGTTTCAGCGTGCGCGCGCTGCGCGGGTGCGGCGGCGGAGCGCCTCGGCGACGGCGAGGCCGACAAGGATGCCGAAGAGGTCGGCGCACCAGTCCCAGACCGATCCCGAACGCCGCACGGCGACGGTCGCCTGCAACACCTCGGTGAGAGCTCCGTACGCGGCCAGCCCCACCAGCGTGATCGCGGGGGAGAAGCGCGCGAAGCGGGAGCAGTACGCCAGCACCGCGAACATGAGCGCGTGGGTCACCTTGTCGGAATGCGGTGGCCCCGAGGGAGTGGTGTCGCCGGGCAGGAGGAGCATCACCGTGACCGCGATGACGGCAACCACGAGTGGCAGCACTCGCTGCCAGGCGAAAGGGGGCATGGCGCCAACGTTAGTCGGCACCGCCGGGCGGCCGGTCCGAGGCTCGCCATTCCGTGACCAGGCGGTACGCCCTGCGCCCCAGCATCCAGAGGGCGACGAGCGCGAGGAGAATCGCGATCGGGTGCCGGATCGCGACGAGGATCAGCAGCGCGACGAGCACCAGCGGGACCAGCGTCACGAGGTTCAGATAGAGGTTCTCGCGGGCTGGTGGGGGCACCAGGGCTGCCGGCGCCGACGGCAGGTCGCGGAACAGCGGAACCAGGTCGCCGCGGGTCCGGGCTTCCGTCGCGCGAGTCACACGCTCGTCGAACTCGTCGAGCGTGAGCCGGCCGGCCGCGAAGTGGTCACCGAGCAGCTGCACGGCTTCTTCGCGTTCGGCCGTTCCGATACGTACTTCGGGACGCTCGCCCATGGGTCCAGACTAGTGGAGATCGGACGTGCGGGGCGTGCCCGAATCCCAGGCTGCGATCTCGGCCTCGGCGCGCAGATCATCGTGGCTCGGTGACGCCAGCAGCAGCAGCACGATCGCGCCGAGGACGACGAAACCTGCGATGAACCCCGGGAACATCAGCGACATCACGGTCATCCCGGTGGGTTCGGGCGCGTCCGGCAGCACGTGCACTGCCACCCCGGCCATGCCGGTGTAGTGCAGCGCGACCACCGCGGAGGCCATGACGGCCGCCGCCACGACGCGCATCGCCGCACTCTCCGCCGCACCCGACAGCCACAGCGCGGTGAGAGAGGCGACCACCCCGATCAGCACCGATCCAGCGATGTACGGACTCTGTTGTTGGAGTTCTCCCTGAACCCGCACCGCCGACATTCCGGCGTAGTGCATGGCGGCGACCGCGAGGCCCATCACCACGCCTCCCACGGCCAGTCGTTCACCGGGCGACCAGGACCGCAACCGTCGCACATCCGCCTGCAGGATCCACAGTCCGAACCATGTCGCGCCGATCGCCAGAGCGACGGAGAGCAGGGTCGGTGCCAATGCGTACCGGACCGGCGATCCCGGAAGCGAGAAGCCCATCATTCCGATGAAGTGCATCAGCCAGATGCCGACGCCGCCGATCGCGACGCTCGCGAGGAAGGTCCAGCGTGCCCGGGACCGGGCGACCCGCGTGGCGTGGCGGGCGCAGGTCAAACCTGCGTAACACCCGACGGCTGAGGCGAACCAGCCGAGAGCGAAGAGCCACATTCCCATGGAGAAGTGGTGGAGTTCGTGCGACATACGTCCCCTTGGCGGAGGGCGGCACGGGCCCCTCCACGGCATGCAGGGGCTGCGTGCCGCGCATGGATTGGACAGCGACAACGACCCCGACAGTCTCGAAGAGAATAGGTCACAATGCCCCACGCCGATAGGTCCGAAGTCCCACGGCGAGGTGTGGAACCGGTCACGTGCGCATATGACGGAGGCCCCCGCACCGACGATGCGGTGTGGGGGCCCCTCGAGACGTGCTGGTGCTACTTGAGTTCGGCGAGGACCGTGCCCTGCGTGATGGCGGAGCCCGGCTCGACCGTGAGGCCGGTGACGACGCCGGCCTTGTGCGCCGTGACGGGGTTCTCCATCTTCATGGCCTCGAGGACGGCGATGAGGTCGCCCTCGGCGACTTCCTGTCCTTCGGTCACGGCAACCTTGACCACGGTGCCCTGCATCGGCGCGGTGACCGCGTCGCCGGATGCCTTGCCACCCTGGCCGCCGCCGCGCTTGCGGGCCTTCGGCTTCTTGCGGACGACGCCGGGGGCGCCACCGCCGCTGCCGAGAGAGAACTGGCCGGGAAGCGACACCTCGACGCGACGTCCGCCGACCTCGACGACGACGTTCTGACGCGGCAGGACCTCGTCCTCGTCCTCGACCGCACCACCCGGGGTGAACGGCTCGATGGTGTTGTCCCAGTCGTTCTCGATCCACTTGGTGTAGACGTCGAACTTCTCGCCGTCGCCGACGAACGCGGGGTTCTCGACGATGTGGCGGTGGAACGGGATGACGGTGGCCAGACCGTCGACCTCGAACTCGGCGAGCGCGCGTGCCGCGCGCTGCAGCGCCTGCTCGCGGTTCTCGCCGGTGACGATCAGCTTCGCGAGCATCGAGTCGAACTGGCCGCCGATGACGTCGCCCTGGACGACACCGGAGTCGACGCGCACGCCGGGGCCCGTCGGCTCGCGGTAGACGGTGATGGGGCCGGGGGCGGGCATGAAGCCACGGCCGGCGTCCTCGCCGTTGATGCGGAACTCGAAGGAGTGGCCGCGCGGAGTCGGATCTTCCTTGATCTCGAGTTCCTCACCGTTGGCGATGCGGAACTGCTGGCGCACCAGGTCGATGCCTGCGGTTTCCTCGGTGACGGGGTGCTCGACCTGCAGTCGGGTGTTGACCTCGAGGAAGGAGACGGTGTCGCCCTGCACCAGGTATTCGACCGTGCCGGCGCCGTAGTAACCGGCCTCCTTGCAGATCGCCTTGGCCGAAGCGTGGATGCGGGCACGCTGGTCGTCGGTGAGGAACGGCGCGGGGGCCTCCTCGACAAGCTTCTGGAAGCGACGCTGCAGCGAGCAGTCGCGGGTGCCGGCGACGATGACGTTGCCGTGCTGATCGGCGAGGACCTGGGCCTCGACGTGGCGGGCCTTGTCGAGGTACTGCTCGACGAAGCACTCACCGCGGCCGAAGGCTGCGATGGCCTCGCGGGTAGCCGACTCGAACAGTTCGGGGATTTCCTCGATGGTCTGCGCGACCTTCATGCCGCGACCGCCGCCGCCGAAGGCTGCCTTGATCGCAACGGGCACGCCGTACTGCTTCGCGAACTCGACGACCTCGTCGGCGTTCTTGACGGGGTCCTTGGTGCCGGCCGCCATCGGGGCCTTCGCGCGCTCGGCGATGTGCCGGGCGGTGACCTTGTCGCCGAGGTCGCGGATGGACTGCGGGGAGGGGCCGATCCAGATCAGGCCCGCGTCGATGACAGCCTGGGCGAAGTCGGCGTTCTCCGACAGGAAGCCGTAGCCGGGGTGGATCGCGTCGGCGCCGGACTTGGCCGCAGCGTCGAGGATCTTGTCGAACACCAGGTAGGACTCGGCCGAAGTGGTGCCACCGAGCGCGAACGCCTCGTCTGCGAGCTTCACGAACTGTGCATCGGCGTCCGGCTCAGCGTAGACAGCGACACTGCCGTACCCCGCATCCTTCGCCGCGCGGATGACCCGCACAGCGATTTCGCCGCGGTTCGCGACGAGCACCTTCGTGATCTGCGCGCTGGCATGACTGGGCACGGAGCCTCCTGCTATCGATCGTTAGGTTATTTCCGTCAAGCGGCAGTCTAAGCACCAATCCGCTAGACGATGTAACCGGATGGCGTCTACACATTACGGTGCCCACCTGAGCGTGCAACGCTACTCGCCGGTAGGTGGGACGTCCCGATCAGGGGCTCCGGAGCTCGGTGCAGAGGAAGCCACCACGTCGTGCATCAGTTCGCGTGTCCGGTGCAGGAAGCGGAGAACGTTCGCGGCCGCGACCGGATTGTCGGGGAAGCGAGCGGACATGTTCAGGCCCTCGGGGGTCCGGTTGATCCAGATGTAGACGTCGTGGGCGAAGCTCCGGCTGCGCAGCGCGCGAGCGTTCCACTCCGGCCACTGGGCGGCCATCGGAACGAAGCGCACATCCATGTAGGACACGACGAACCGCGGGCGGATGGGCACGCCGAGCAGTTCGCCGACGCGGTCGAACGGCACGCGGGCGCTGGCGCGCGTGCGGCGCAATTCGCGCGCGGCGCGGGCGGTGAGCGTGTCGAAATCCGTTGTGCCCGTAAGGTCCAGGTCGATCGGGCTTACTCCGACGAACCAGCCGAGTGCGCCCGCCCACATCGGGCCCGTCCGGGTATGGGCGGGCGCGACGACGCGAAAATTGTCGACGCCCGCCAATTCCCGGGTCGCCTGCCCCAGGCATGCGAGTACGCCCGCGAAGAAGCCCGCGCCCGAGTCCTGACACCGCGCCGCGAACACGGACGCCTGCTTGTCGTCGAACCAGCGTTCCACCGCACCCTGCTGCGCGACGGTGTGCGGCGGGCGAGGGCCGATCGGGAGCGGGAACGACGGCGCGTGCCCGCCGCACACTTTCAGGGTGTGCTGCCAGATGCGCACGGCTTCGTGCTTGTCGTCGAGTCGCTCGGAACCGTCGCGTTCGGCGGCGCCGAAATCGATGTAGCTGCCGACGGGGAACAGTTCGGCGGGGCGGCCCGTCCGCTCCTCCTCGTACAGGGCGGTGATCTCGTGCGCCACCAACACGATCGAATACCCGTCGATGATGGAGTGGTCGGCTCCGAAGAAAACCGTGAAACACGGTGCAGTGCCGGAGAACCCGGACGAGTCGCCCGGGAGCCGTTCGAGCGTCGCGAAGACGTACGCGGGCCACAGATGAGGCGTCGTGTAGTCGTCGAACAACCCGTGGAGGTGATCGCGGATGGTGTCGGGATCGCTGGGGTCGTGGCGGATGGAACGGAGGGAGATCCTGCCCGGGGGTGCGGTACGCCGGATGATCGGACTCTCCGCACGATCGGATCCGGTCAGGCGGGTATGGCTGCGCAACGGCTCGTGCCGGTCGATCCACCGTTCCAGCGCGCGGCGGAACTTCTCGGTGTCGATCTCACCGTCGATCTCGAAAGCGGTGCCCAGCCAGGATTCCCGGCCCCCGCCGTAACGGGCACCACTCGAACGCCGCAGGTGCGCCTCGTGGATGTAGGAGGCCGGACGCGAGTCCTGCTGCCAGGCGTCGTCTTCTGCGCACGGCAGCCATTCGGTCAGGACCCCCGCCGAGATCGGGTAGTCGGCCAACTCGGTGAATTGCATCGACTTGCGGTTCCGCAGGACTCAGGAGCGGAGGTGACGTTTGATGCGCGACAGCATGGCGCTCATGCCGCGCAACCTCAACGGGCTCACGACGGCGGCCAAGCCGAGCGCGGAGTAGAAGTCGTCCGGCACGTCGAGGATCTCTTTCGCGCTGAGGCCGTCCAGCCCCTGGTGCAGGATCGACGCGAATCCGCGCGTGGTCGGAGCCTCGGCGGGAGCACTGAAATGCAGTGTCACGCTGGAGGGGTCCGCGGCGTCGACGGAGAGGAACAGCGGCGACTGGCACTCGGGCACAGGCTCCATCGCCGCCTCTTCGAGCTCCGGTGGGAGCGGCGGCAGTTCCCGGCTGAACTCGAGCAGGAGCTGTAGCTTGTCCTGACCCTCGACGGCGGCGAAGTCGTCGACGATCTCGGCGAGAGGTGCGGGAATACTCATGCGACCGGCGCTGTTCCCGGCTCGTCGCCCTGGACGATCGGCACGCGCACCGCGTTGCCCCATTCCGTCCACGAACCGTCGTAGTTGCGTACATGCGGGTAACCGAGCAGGTGCGTGAGCACGAACCAGGTGTGGCTGGACCGCTCGCCGATCCGGCAGTACGCGATGACATCGGCGTCCTTGTCGACACCCGAGTAGATCTCGTCGAGTTCGGCGCGGGAGCGGAAACGTCCGTCCGGAGCAGCGGCCTTCGCCCACGGAATGGAGACCGCGGTGGGGATGTGACCGCCGCGCAGGGCGCCTTCCTCCGGGTAGTCGGGCATGTGGGTGCGCTCGCCGGTGTACTCCTGCGGCGACCGGACATCCACGAGCGGAACGCGTCCGAGGTGGGAGAGGACGTCGTCCTTGAATGCGCGGATCGGGGTGTCGTTGCGTTCGACGACGGGGTAGCCGCTCGTCGTGGCCGACGGGATTTCGAGGGTGGTGTCGCGGTTCTCGGAGATCCACGCGTCGCGGCCACCGTCGAGCAGGCGGACGTCCTCGTGACCGAAGAGCGTGAACACCCACAGTGCGTAGGCGGCCCACCAGTTCGACTTGTCGCCGTAGATCACGACGGTGTCGGTGCGGCGGATGCCCTTGCGATCCATCAGCGCCGCGAACTGCTCGCCGTCGATGTAGTCGCGCGTCACCGGATCGTTGAGGTCGAGATGCCAGTCGATCTTCACGGCGCCCGGAATGTGCCCGACGTCGTAGAGCAGCACGTCTTCGTCGGATTCGACGACCTTCATCTCGGGATGCCCGAGGTGCGCCGAGAGCCACTCGGTCGACACGAGACGAGCGGGATCCGCGTAGGCGGCGAACGACGAGTTGCTATCGGGTGCGACGGGCACTAAGAGCTCCTGGGGCAGTGGTGGCAGGTGCGCAGTCGATTCTAGGCGGTAGCGTTCGAGCACGTGACTCGCAGTCGATCCCGCCACGCCGATCTCGGCTGCCGTGCCGACATCGACGTACTGGTGCGGCGGTTCTACGAGCGTGCGACGGCCGATCCGCTGCTCGCGCCGGTATTCGACGTTCTCGCCGTCGTCGGGCTCGACGAACACCTCGTCGTCGTCGGCGACTTCTGGGAACAGATCCTGTTCCGCACCACGCGTTACGACGGAGCGTTCATCCCCGTCCACCGCGCGCTGCACGGCCACCACGGCCTGACATCCGCCCGGTTCGAGCGCTGGCTCGCGTTGTGGACCGAGAACGTCGACGCGCTGTTCGCGGGGACGAATGCCGACCGTGCCAAGATCAAAGCCGAGGCGATGGCACGGTCGCTCGCCCGCTCGCTGAAGGTCGATATGTCGTAATATCCGCGCGGACGCCGTGACGAGCAGACACGGCAGGGACCAGCAGACGCGGTAGTGCTTAACAGACGAACCGATCCGGGGCGGCCGGCGGCGACATACAGGGGTGTGCGGGAATGCCGTATTTCGGGTTGATCGTGATGATCGTGTGGGTGGCGTGCCTGATAGACCTGATCCGTGCCGACGAGCACGAGGTGCGGCACCTGCCCAAGCCGCTGTGGCTGATGGTCGTGATCCTTCTGCCACTGGTCGGCTCGGTGCTGTGGTTGCTCGTCGGACGGCCGGACGGGGTCGACCGGTCGCGGACGCAAAGGCCTGCGTCGACGTTCCCCGAATACAACCGGCCCGGGCGGCAGGCGGGGCAGCAGCCCGAAACCGACGAGGAGTTCCTCCGGCGCTGCCGCGAACGCGCAGAACAGCAACGCCGCGTGGCCAGGGAGCAGGAGAAGCGCCGGCTGGAACGCGAGGGCGGCGCCGGGGCATGAGCGCCGCTCAGTGGGAGACGGGCGCCTTCAGTTGCATCCACGCGAGCACATCGAGCACCCGCAGGGCCGGCACCGCGTCCGGCAATCCGGCCCGCTCCCGCAGCCCGACGAGGCGTGCCTGTAGCTCACCGTCGTTGTGCCGCAACGCTTGCCGGATCGGCTCGAGATGCGCCTGCTTGGTGTCGAGCACCTCGCCCACGACGCGATCGTAGATCGGGTAGAGCCGGGGCCGCTTCCGGGCGATCAGCTTCGACGCGACCGTGCGTCCGATGCTCGGCACCGTCCACAACGCCGTCTCCAGTTGCCACGCAGGGGAACGGGGCGTCATCTCGTCTGCTTCCTCAGCGAGATCGCGGTCCGGACCGATCGCCGCCAGCAACTCGGCGAACTCGTCGCGGCGTTCCCGGAGCACGATGTCGGCGCCGTCGGGCGAGACCTCGACCGAGAGAAACGTGACGGCGACGAGGTCGTCGGCGGTGAAGACGTCGACGTCGCGGCCTCTGGTGCCGGAGGGATCCCACTCGTCCCACAGTGCGCCGCTCCGGAGCCGTCCGGTCTTCGGCAGCGGCACACGGAAATAGCGGTCGAGCACGTCGAGTGCCGCCGCGTCGTCCGCGGTTGCCAGCACCTTCGGGAGCCGGATCGTCATGTCAGCCCTCTGCGATGACTTCGAGGATGTGCTGCGCGAACCAGCGGTTGTGATACTCCTCATACGGGCCGGAGCCCTGCGCGGCGAGATGCTCGGCCAACGGGCCGATGGTGGTCTCGTCGAGCGGAAGCGCGAAGAACTGCTCGTCGGCGCCCTCGTCGCTGAGGAACCAGTCGATGACGACTGCGTCGCCGTCCGTCGCCACGTTGTCCGACTCGTGGAACTTCAGCAGGGGATACCGCATCGACAATGCGTCCGGAGACGACCCGGTCTGCTGGGTCAGCGCGGACGTGGACGTGGTGAGCACCGTGCGGTAATCGACGGTCTCCCCGTCTTCCGTGTACCGCTCGACGTGCAGGACTTCCATCGGGCCGATCGCGAGCGTGAACAGCCGCTGGTGGTCTGCGGTTCTGCCCGCGGACGGAAGGCAGGTCAGCGTCCACCCGGACACTTCATGGTCCGCCGGATCGTCGAACGCGGAGGCCAGGTACCCGGCCACCAGGTCGACGACCACGTCGAAGAAGGGATCCTGGCTCAGCAGGACGAAGCTTTCTTGGGTCGCGGACCCCGCGATGTCGTTCATGACCGTCCTCGGATTCGGTGATGGGGATGGTCCGGAAATTCGCTCAGTTTTCGAGAGCTTCGATCGGGATGGCCGCGTTCTCGGTCCACAACTGCGCAACCGAGATGCCGACCCGGGCAAGAAGCGTGCGCACGAGGGGCAGTCCGATACCCACGACAGACGACGGATCGCCTTCGATGCTGTCGATGAACCAGCCGCCGAGACCGTCGAGGGTGAACGCTCCCGCCACCTCGAGCGGCTCTCCGCTCTCGAGGTAGGTCTCGAGTTCCTCTTCGGTCGGGGTGCCGAAATGGACAACGGTGCCGCTGTGGCCGGACGCCTCGGCAACGAGTTCACCGTCGTGGACCCGCAGCACGCTGTGTCCCGTGAGCAGTTCCGCGCTGCGACCCGCCATCATGTGCCAGCGTTCACGCGCCACATCGGTTGTACCGGGCTTGCCTTGCAGCACACCGTCGACGAGGAGCATCGAGTCGCAACCGATGACCACCGCGTCCTTGAGTCCGCTCTCCTCGAGCACCGGCAGGATCGCAGCGGCTTTCTCGCGAGCGAGTGCTGTGACGACGGCCGCCGGGACGGTACCGGGCTCGAGTGCCGCGACGACGGCGTCCTCGTCCACACCGGAGACGTGGACGAGCGGCTTGACTCCGGCCGCGTGCAGCACCGACAGGCGGGCCGGGGAAGCCGACGCCAGCACCAAGCGCGGCACGTCAGAGCCGGTTCGGGTACGAGTACGGGGAGAACGGAGCCCGCTGGCGGTGCATCCGCGTCGGATCGCCCCACGTCTCGGGCGGCTTGCCGTCGCCCTCGGGTGCCGCGGACCCTGCGGCCGCCGCGAGCACCGACACGAGGGCTGCGATCTCCTCGTCGGACGGGTTGCCCTTGACGATCCGCAACGCAACGGCGAGCTCATCGGCCGAATCCGCCGCCTCGGCCGCGGGTTCCGGCTCGGCCGGTGCGGTGACCTGCCCGTTTCCGGAGGTCACCGGCACGGCGTCGGTCGCTTCGATCTCCGTGTCGGTGATGATCTTGTCCTCTGCCGTCGCCGTCACTGCGCGCCACCCGTGTGCGACGTCGCGAACTGGGTCGCTGTCATGTGGATCCCTCTCGTTGAGGTCACAGGGGAATGTTTCCATGCTTCTTCGGCGGGAGCGAAACCATCTTCCGCTCGAGCAGTCGCAGCGCGGAGACGATCTGGCCGCGGGTGTGCGACGGCGGGATGACCGCGTCGACATACCCGCGCTCGGCCGCGATGTACGGGTTGACGAGGGTGTCCTCGTATTCGTTCTGCAACTGCAGACGCAGCGCATCGACGTCCTCGCCGGCTGCGGCGGCGTCCTTGAGCTGCTTGCGGTAGACGAATCCCACGGCTCCGGATGCGCCCATGACGGCGATCTGCGCGGTCGGCCACGCGAGGTTGACGTCGGCGCCCATGTGCTTGGAGCCCATGACGTCGTAAGCGCCGCCGTACGCCTTGCGGGTGATGACGGTGATCTTGCCGACCGTCGCCTCGCCGTACGCGTACAGCAGTTTCGCGCCGCGGCGAATGATGCCGTTGAACTCCTGCTCGGTGCCGGGCAGGAAGCCGGGGACGTCCACGAGCGTGATGATCGGGACGTTGAAGGCGTCGCACGTGCGCACGAAGCGGGCGGCCTTCTCGGAAGCGTCGATGTCCAGGCAGCCTGCGAACTGGGTCGGCTGGTTGGCGACGATGCCGACGCTGCGGCCGTCGATGCGGCCGAAGCCGATGATGATGTTCCGGGCGCGCTCCGCCTGGACCTCGAGGAACTCGTCGTCGTCGAGGAGACGGCGGATCACCTCGTGCATGTCGTACGGCTGATTCGCCGAGTCGGGGATGATCGTGTCGAGCTCGAGGTCCTCGTCGGTGAGCGAATCCTCGATCGCGCCGTCGATCGGATCGGTCGGGGCGGTACGCGGGGCAGCAGCCTGGTTGTTGCTCGGCAGGTACGACAGCAGGTCGCGGACGTAGTCGAGCGCGTCCTGCTCGCCCTCTGCGACGTAGTGCGCGACACCCGACTTGACCATGTGGGTGTGTGCGCCGCCGAGGTCCTCCATCGTGACGTCCTCGCCCGTGACGGTCTTGATGACGTCGGGGCCGGTGACGAACATCTGGCTGGTCTTGTCGACCATGACGACGAAGTCCGTCAGCGCGGGGGAGTACACGTGACCGCCCGCGGCGGGGCCCATGATGAGCGAGATCTGCGGGATGACGCCGGAGGCCTGCACGTTGCGGTGGAAGATCTCGCCGTACAGTCCGAGCGAGACGACACCTTCCTGGATGCGCGCGCCGGCGCCTTCGTTGATACCGACCAGGGGTCGACCGGTGCGAACCGCGAGATCCATGACCTTGACGATCTTCTCGCCGTAGACCTCACCGAGGCTGCCACCGAAGACCGTGGCGTCCTGAGAGAAGACGCAGACGTCGCGGCCGTCGATCGTGCCGTAGCCGGTGACGACACCGTCGCCGACGGGGCGGTTCTCGGCCAGACCGAAGTTCGTGCTGCGATGGCGGGCGAGAGCATCGAGTTCGACGAACGAACCTTCGTCGAGCAACGCGGTGATGCGCTCGCGGGCGGTCAGCTTGCCCTTGGCGTGCACCTTCTCGATGGCGGCCTCACCGACGGGAGCCTGAGCCGTGGCCTGACGATTGCGCAGGTCGGCGAGCTTGCCGGCGGTGGTGTGAATATCGGGCGTACTCGCCGCCTCGGACGCGGAGGGCTCCTGGACAGTGGTCATGGGCAGTCAGCTTAGCGAGCGTCACATGCCTGTGCCGCGCCGGTCCCGGTTGTGTTGAATTATTGAACTGGACCTACCGGCGGGTAGGGAATTTCGACCCACCCTAGGCTGGGCGCATGGCCGGAAACCGCGAAACGCCAGATCTCGCTTCCCTGCGCGCACCCCTCGACGTGGCTCGTCTGCGCAGCGCCCTCACCTCGGCAGAGAGCGGCGCGTTCTACACCCGGCTCGACGTCGTGGACGAGACCGGCTCGACCAACGCGGACCTGCTCGCCGTGGCAGGAACGGGCGCCGACCGCCGCGCGCTGCTGGCGGAGTTCCAGAGCGGTGGACGCGGCCGGCACTCGCGTACCTGGAACGGTGTGCCGGCAGCCCAGGTCATCGTCTCGGTGCTCCTGCGCCTGCCCGGGTGCCCCCTGCGCGACCTCGGGTGGCTGCCGCTGATCGCCGGGATCGCCACCGTCGACGCCGTGCGCTCGGTTGGGGGGGTCCCGGCACAGCTCAAATGGCCGAACGACGTGCTGGTCGGCGGCCGGAAACTCGCGGGGATCCTCGTGGAGGTCGCGTCCACCTCACCCGAGCCGGTGGCCGTCGTCGGCGTCGGGGTCAACGTGACCCTCACGGCGGAGGAACTGCCCGTTCCGACCGCCACGTCGTTGTTGCTCGAGGACGCCGGCGATCTCGACCGGACGCTGCTCGCGGAGACGCTGCTGGCCGCGTTCGCCGACCGGATCCGTGCGTGGGCGCGCGCGGGCTGGAACACGGCGGGGCCCGCCGCTGCGTATCGCGAGCGCTGCGGCACGATCGGGCAGCAGGTACGGGCGGTGCTCCCGGGCGACACCGAACTACGCGGCCTCGCCGTGGACGTGGACGACCAGGGTCGTCTCGTGATCCGGCCCGACGGCGCCGGCGACACGGTGGCCGTGGCCGCGGGGGACATCACGCACCTGCGTCCCGCCTGACAACCACGCCGACGAGGCGGTCGGTCACCGGCATGTGCCATCGTGGGCGCCATGGGATATCCCGACGACGCGCTGGCACCAGGGGAAGAGCTGCTGCTCCACCGTCATCCGCACTGGAAGGCGTTGATCGTTCCGGCCGCAATCCTCCTCGTCGCGACGCCGCTCGCCGGCTTCCTGCTGGGCGTCGTCGCGGCTCGGCTCGACGGTGCCGCAGCGACCGTCCTGAGCGTGGCGGTCGTGCTGCTGTGGCTCGCGGTCGTGGTGTGGCGCTCCCTCGTTCCGCTCGTGAGCTGGCTCAGCACGCATTTCATCGTCACCGACCGGCGCGTGCTGGTTCGCACCGGTGTCCTCACGCACACGGGAATCGACATCCCCATGGGCCGGATCAGCAATGTCCAGTTCCGGCACGGCCTCGTCGACCGGATGCTCCGCACCGGAACCCTCGTGGTGGTCTCGGCTGCCGACGATCCGCTCGAGTTCGACGACATTCCCGAGGTGCGGCAGGTCCACGCCCTGCTCTACCAGCAGGCGTTCGACGCGCACGACCGCACGGCGGCGGAAAACCGCCCCGCGCGGCATCCGCACGAAGAGGACACCCACCGCAAAGCGTGGTAATCCCGACAACCGGGCCATCGATCCGTACGCTGAATTCCGTGACTGCCGTACTACTCGCCGAAGACGACGACGCCATCGCGGCACCGCTTTCGCGCGCGCTCGGCCGCGAGGGTTACGACGTGACAGTCGAACACAGCGGTCCGGTGGCACTCGAACGCGCACTCTCCGGCGACTACGACCTCCTCATCCTCGATCTGGGCCTACCCGGTATGGACGGTCTGGAAGTGTGCCGTCAGATCCGCGCGGACCGGTCCGAGCTGGCCGTCCTCATGCTCACCGCCCGGACCGACGAAGTCGACTTCGTCGTCGGGCTCGACGCGGGCGCCGACGACTACGTCGGCAAGCCGTTCCGGCTCGCCGAACTGATGGCGCGGGTCCGCGCATTGCTGCGGCGCCGGGGCTCGGGCGAGCAGGACGATATCGTCGACGTGTCGGGGATCCGGCTCGAACGAGCCGCCCGGCGGGTCCTCGTCGACGGGTCCGAGGTCGCACTCGCCAACAAGGAATACGAGTTGCTGAGGGTCCTGCTCGAACACGCGGGGCAGGTGGTCTCGCGCGACATCATCCTCGAAGAGGTCTGGGGTGACACCGATCTCCGGGGGTCCAAGACCCTCGACATGCATATGTCGTGGCTGCGTCGCAAGATCGGCGACGAGGGACCCGCAGGTGAACGACGCATCGCGACGGTGCGCGGCGTCGGTTTCCGTTTGAATACCGACTAGCGGCCCGCGCACGTGCGTAGTCGCATCCTCAATGCGGTGATGGCCACCGTTCTGCTCGTCGCCCTCCTGCTCGGTGTTCCGCTCGCCTATACGGCCTACCTCTTCGTGGAGGACACGGCACGGCGCGACCTACAGGACCGTCTCGGGCGGATGGCCGACGAGATCATCGCGCAGGAGGGCACCGGCGGCCTCGTGGTCGGCGGCCTCGACACGAGTTCCCTGCGCCTTCTCGTTCCCGCCGACGGCCGGGTCGTGGTGGTCTACCCCACCCCGGAGAACGTTGCGGCGCGCCTCGACATCGGGGCTCCCGTCGTGGAGTCCCCGATCGTGGAGTCGCTCTCGATGGGCACTTCGGGTTCGCTGCGGATCGAGGTTCCGTCGGAGAGCCTGCGCACTCTTCAGCAGCAGGTGCTCGCGGCCGTGACATTGCTCGTGCTGCTGTCCGTCGCCGTCGGCGCACTCGTAGCGGTGGCGACCGCCCGACGGCTCGCCGACCCCCTTCGGGACGCGGCACGTCGCGCGGCCCGGTTGGCCGAAGGTGATTTCCGGCCGGTCCCGCGGCGGCACGGAATTCCGGAACTCGATCGCGTGTCCGACGTGCTGGACGCCGCAGCCGTCGAGATCTCCAACCGCCTCCAGCGCGAGCACGGCCTGGTCGGCGACGTCTCCCACCAGTTGCGGTCGCGCATGACGGCGATCCGGCTGCGTCTCGACGAACTGTCCACCCACGACGACCCGGCGGTCGTCGAGGAGGCCGAGGCCGCGATGGCACAGGTGGACCGGCTGACCGCTGCGATCACCGATCTGGTCCGGCAGTCCCGCAACAGCGCCGCCGAACTCCGCACCGAGGTCTCGGTGGTGGGCGACCTCACCGGCGTGATCGCGGATTGGCGGGGCCCGTTCCAGGAGGCCGGCCGCGAACTGGTGCTGAGTGGCGACCCGTCGTTGCGCTCGTCGGTGACGGGATCGCGGTTGCGTGAAGCGGTCGCGGTGCTCGTCGACAACGCACTCGTCCACGGTGGCGGAACGTGCACGGTCTCGGTGCGCTACGTCGCCACGCGCGGTGATTCGACGGTGTGCGTCGAGGTCAGCGACGAAGGCGAGGGAGTGTCCGACGACCTGGTACCGCATATCTTCGACCGCGGCTTCTCCGGTGGCGGCTCGACCGGACTGGGCCTGGCACTGGCACGGGCGCTGGTCGAAGCGGACGGCGGGCGCCTCGAACTGCAACGTCGCAGACCCGCTCTGTTCGCGTTGTTCCTCGGCGCGAGCAAAGATCACGCAGCGCCGGAGCGGCGAACCCGGGAACCGAGATGATCCGGACGGCCTGCCCGCGCTCGGGATCGGATCAGGTCCGGGGCTCGTCGGTGAGTTCGCCGGGCACGTTCTCGGGGGTCATCTCCTCGGGGAAGACGAACCGCCGGAAGCAGTAGAAGCGGAACATCATCTGCAGCAGGTTGCCGATGATGTACGCGCTGACGAAGTCCGCGATGTTCTCGACCGTGAGGCTCACTTCGGGAACCCGCAGGTTGAACACGTAACTCGAGATGTACAGCGGGATGAAGGACAGGACCACCCCGATCCCGCTCACGAAGAAGAACAGGAACGCCTCGTGCGCACGCTCGCGGCCACCGCGATTCTTGAAGGACCATTCGCGGTTGAGGACGTACGAGCAGAGAACCGCGATCACACCGGCGATGATCTTGGCCGTGACGGGCTTTTCCGACAGAACCGTGAGCTTGAGGGTGTAGAAGATCGTGGAGTCGATGACGAACGTGGTGCCGCCCACGATCGCGAACTTGATGAGCTCGCGATGACGAACCAACAAGTCCCGAAGGGGCTGCGGAACTCTGTTCAGGGTTTCATCAACGAATGACACTCGGAGAAGTCTACGAAACGTTTGCGTGAATTCACGAACCTTGCGAGAAACTATCAGCCACGCCACAGGTTCGTATCGTGCGCGACGGCCGGGCGGCGCACACCCTTCCACGAGCGCCGCACGATGCCCGCGACGTGCGGTGACACCGCTGCGAGGCACCCGCGACGGCCTGTGACAACATGGTTACCCGTGACCGGCAGATCCGATTCGTCTCCTCGATCCGACACCCCACGTGCACTCACCGGCGGTATGCCGGTCGTCACCATGATCGGTGGGGGCCAGCTCGCCCGGATGACCCACCAGGCCGCAATCGCGCTCGGCCAGACGCTGCGCGTCCTCTCCGGCAGCGCGGACGAGCCCGCGGCGCAGGTCAGCCCGGATGTCGTGCTGGGGAGCCACAACGATCTCGACGCGCTCCGCCGCGCCGCCACCGGCGCACACGCACTGACCTTCGATCACGAGGGCGTGCCCACCGAGCACCTCGAGGTGCTGCAGCGCGAAGGCGTGAACGTCCTGCCGCCGCCCCAGGCACTGATCTTCGCGCAGGACAAGATCGCGATGCGGAACCGGCTCGGCGCCCTCGGCGCACCCATGCCGAAGTTCGCCGAGATCACCTCCGTCGACGATGCGATCGCCGCACTCGACACCCTGGGCCGGCCCTACGTGCTCAAGGCGGCACGTGGCGGATACGACGGGCGCGGCGTGTGGATCCTCGACGACCGCGCCGAACTCGAGCGTGTCGTCGCCGAGCAACTCGCCGCCGGTGTGCCGCTCCTCGCGGAAGAGAAGATCGAGTGGACGCGCGAGCTGTCCGCGATGGTCGCCCGTTCCCCGTTCGGGCAGGGCGCATCGTGGCCCGTGGTGGAAACCGTCCAGCGCGACGGGCAGTGCGCCGTCGTCATCGCGCCCGCACCGGACCTCCCCGCCGACGTCGCGGCCGCAGCCGAACAGCTCGCCCTGCGCATCGCCGGTGAACTGGGCGTGGTGGGAGTCATGGCGGTCGAGCTCTTCGAGACCCGGTCCGGCGAGTTGATCGTCAACGAACTCGCGATGCGTCCGCACAACTCCGGCCACTGGGGTATGGACGGCGCACGCACCGGCCAATTCGAACAGCACCTGCGCGCGGTGCTCGACTACCCGCTCGGCGACACGACTCCGCTCGCCCCGGTGACGGTGATGGCGAACGTTCTCGGCGCTGCCGAAGCTCCCGAGATGAGCATGGACGAGCGCCTGCACCACCTGTTCGCCCGGATGCCCGACGCGCGGGTGCACCTGTACGGGAAGGGTGAGCGCAAGGACCGGAAGATCGGGCACGTCAATGTGCTCGGCGATCCGAGCGGGTCGATCGACGACCCCGCGTACGTCGCCGCGGTGCGGGAGCGCGCCGAACGCGCGGCGCACTGGCTCTCGCACGCGGTCTGGACCGATGGTTGGAACGAACACACGGGAGACAACGGTGAGTGACGTGTCGCAGGGTGCGCAGGTCGGCCTGATCATGGGCAGCGACTCCGACTGGCCGACGATGGAGGCCGCCGCCGAGGCGCTCGCCGAGTTCGGAATCCGCTTCGAGGTGGGCGTCATCTCCGCGCACCGCACACCGCAACGGATGCTCGACTATGCCGCGAACGCGGCGGGCCGGGGAATCAAGGTGATCATCGCCGGTGCCGGTGGCGCCGCGCACCTGCCGGGCATGGTCGCGTCGGCGACGCCGTTGCCGGTGATCGGTGTGCCGGTCCCGCTCAAGTATCTCGACGGCATGGACTCGCTGCTGTCCATCGTCCAGATGCCCGCGGGAGTGCCCGTGGCAACCGTGTCCATCGGGGGCGCGCGCAACGCGGGCCTGCTGGCGGCGCGGATCCTCGGCGCGTCCGATCCGGCGCTGCGCGAGCAGATGGAGCGGTTCCAAGCGGGCCTCGAGAAGATGGTGCTCGAGAAGGACGACGCGCTGCGGCGCACGCTCCTCGGCTGACAGACTGCCGCCGTGCAGACGACGTCGCTGGTGGAACGATGGAACCGGTGGTCCCGGGCGCACATCGGAACGGTCGACGCGGTTCTCGCGGCACCGATCGTGTTGTTCGCGGTGGCCGCTGCGCTTGCCGTGGACGAAAGCTCACCGGCGGTCGTCGTCGTGGCTCTCGCTCTGTCCGTCCCGCTCGTCTGGCGGCGCGTGTATCCGGTGGCTGCGGGCGGAATCGTCGCTGTCGCCTCGTACGCGCATCTCGCGTTCCTGCCGGAACTCGGGCCCGGGACCGCGATCGCGGTTCCCGTCGCGGTGTACTCGCTTGCGGCCTACGCCCCGCGCTGGGCCGCGAACGTCGCTCTCGTCGCCGCGGTGGCGGGAGGCGCGGGTGCCGGGGCGCGGTATCTGTCCCCGCCGGGCAGCCGACCGTTCGACGTCGCGGTCATGGCGGTGCTGGTCGCCGTGTTCCTCGGCGGGATCTGGGCGTTCGGGCGAGTTCGCAGCCTGCGGTTGCGGGAGGTGACGTCGCTGACCGAACGGAACCGGCTGCTCGAACTCGAACGGCTCAAGGAAGCGGAACTCGCCGCCACCCAGGAACGCACCCGGATCGCGCGGGAGATGCACGATATCGTCGCGCATTCGCTCACCGCGATCATCGCGCAGGCGGACGGCGGACGGTATGCCGCCGCGCAGCACCCGGAGACAGCCACGGAGGTGCTCGCCACCATTTCCGAGACGGGCCGCGGCGCACTGACGGATATGCGGTCGCTGCTGTCGGTGTTGCGCGAGGACTCGCCACGTGAGTTCACCACGACACCCGGCCTCGGCGATCTCGGCGCCCTGATCGACCGGATGGGCGACAGCGGTCTCGACGTGACGTTCACCGAGACCGGAACGCCCCGCGAGGTCTCCGACGGGCTCGGCCTGTCCGTGTACCGCATCGTGCAGGAGTCGCTGACGAACGTTCTCAAGCACGCCGGACCGAGCGCACACGCCGAGGTGACCCTGGACTGGCGCCCGGACCGCCTCGTCGTGGAGACCGTCGACGACGGGCGGGGTGCGGCCGCGCTGGTGGAGGCGCGGCCGGGAGGCCAGGGGCTCACCGGCATCGACGAGCGGGCACGGTTGCACGGCGGCACCGCCGTGTCGGGGCCGCGCGCGCGAGACGGTGGTGGGTACCGTGTCCGCGTCACGGTCCCTGCCTAGGCTGACGGACGTGTCCGATCCCGAAGTTCCGATCCGCGTCGCGCTCGTCGACGACCAGCAACTCGTCCGCGCGGGTTTCCGCATGGTCCTCGAATCGCAGCCCGACATCGACGTGGTGGCGGAGGCGTCCGACGGAGCAGCGGCCGTGGCCGAACTCGCGCGTGTGCACGCCGATGTCGTCCTGATGGACGTGCAGATGCCGCGGGTCGACGGGATATCCGCGACCCGGATGCTGCTGGCGGAACCGGACGCGCCCAAGGTCGTGGTGCTGACGACCTTCGACAACGACGAGTATGTCGTGCAGGCCATTGCCGCCGGAGCCAGCGGATTCCTTCTCAAGGATGCGCCGCCCGAGGATCTGCTCGACGCGGTACGGACGGTGTACCGGGGAGACGCGATCATGGCGCCGCGCGCGACGCGGCGACTGCTCCGGCACATTTCACCGATGCTCGGAGCGTCCGCGCATCCGCCCGCCGCGCAGGTGGACGTGCCCGCCGAGTTGACGCCGCGTGAACTCGAAGTCCTGGTGGCGATGGCGCACGGGCTGACCAACGGCGAGATCGCGCAGCGGTTCGTGTTGTCGGAGGCGACCGTGAAAACCCATGTGGGCCGGGTGCTGGCGAAGACCGGTTCCCGCGACCGGGTGCAGGCGGTGTTGTTCGCGTTCCGGTCCGGTCTGGTGCGCCCCGACGAACTGCTCGGCGCGGGCGAGTAGGCCCACGGTCGGACCGGGACACGGCGATGTGTCCTACCGTGGGATGACACGGCCCCACGAGGATCGCTCCGCGCTCCGATGTGCCTCGGCCGCCGGATTTCTACGGTCGAACCATGACAAAACCTGGTTCTTTCCTGCCGGCGTGTTCGGCGCACGACGTCGTGCGTGTCTACGGTCGCGGCGACGCCGAAGTGCGCGCCCTCGACGGGGTGACCGTCGCCTTCGAACGCGGCCGGTTCACCGCGATCATGGGGCCGTCCGGCTCCGGAAAATCCACGCTCATGCACGCACTCGCCGGCTTGGACGGAATCGACGCGGGCCGCGTGGTTCTGCACGGAGACGCGCGGCGGAGCGACATCGACATCAGCTCCGCGTCCGACGCGGTCCTGACCGGATTACGACGCGACCGCATCGGTTTCGTGTTCCAGGCGTTCAATCTGCTGCCGGTGCTCACCGCCCGCGACAACGTGCTGCTGCCGATGCGTTTGGCCGGAACGCGTCCGGCCCCCGAGTGGTTCGACGAAGTGATCGGCCGGCTCGGTCTCACCGAGCGCCTGGACCACTTCCCGCACGAGATGTCGGGCGGGCAACAGCAGCGGGTCGCGGTCGCGCGCGCACTGCTGGCGCGACCGGACGTCATCTTCGCCGACGAACCCACCGGCAACCTCGACTCGCACTCCGGCGCCGAGGTGCTCTCGCTGCTGCGGTCCAGCGTGCGCGAAACCGGTCAGACCGTCGTCATGGTCACGCACGACCCGGTCGCCGCATCGTATTCCGACCGGGTCGTCCTGCTGTCGGACGGCCGGCTCGCCGGCGAAATCCGTGAGCCCACAGCAGATTCCGTGCTCGAAACGATGCGCGATCTGAGCGCGGGCCCGGTGTCGGTCGGATGAGACATCTCGTTCTCGCTCAGGCACGGGCACACCGCGGCCGATACGTCGCGTCGGCACTCGCAGTGGTCGTCGCGGTCGCCTTCGTCGTCGCGACGCTCGTTCTCGGCAGCACCGTCGACTCCGCGATCACCACGTCGACAGCGGCGCAGTACGACGGTGCCGCCGCCGTCATCACCGAGTCCGACTCCGACCTCGACCCCGACGGGGTTCTCACCGCGATCTCGGCTGTGCCGGGCGTGGAAGCCTCCGCCCTCGATGTGACGGGCCCGATAAAGGTCGCCGGAACCGATGGGTACAGCACCGCATCGACGGTGTCGGGCGACGTGTCGTTGCGGTGGCAGCGACTCGCCGACGGGCGCTGGCCGTCCGGCCCCGGAGAGGTGACGGTGTGCTCGTCGTCGCGCCACGCGATCGGTGATTCTCTGGCGATCACCGATATCGACGGGAAACCTGCGGCCGGCGACGTCACGGTGGTCGGTACGGTCGACCTTGCGGGGTCACCCCTCGCGCTGGATTCGCGCCTCGTGTTCGGCGACGTCGCGCAGGTCCGGGCCTGGGCGGGGGAGTACACCGAGTGGGAGATCAGGGTCGCGGGCCGGGGCGGGTCCGCGCTCACCGACGTACTCGCCGCCGCAGTTCCCGGCGCGCAGGTCACCACAGGTGCCGACCGGGCGACCGCGGTAGCGGGAAGCTATGTCGGCGACATCGGGGTACTCCGCAACGTGCTGCTGTGTTTCGCTGCCATCGCGGTCGTGGTCGCCGGATTGGTCATCTCCAACACCTTCGCGGTCCTGCTCGCGGCCCGGACGCGCGAGTTCGCGCTCATGCGCTGTGTGGGCGTCACATCCGCGCAGGTGCGACGCAGCGTACGTGCCGAATCCGTGATCGTCGGCTTCGTTTCGGCGGTCTTCGGCGTGCTCGCCGGATGTGGTCTCGCTGCCGCGGTCGTCGCGGTCGCCCGCGCCGCGGACGTGCCGATCCCGCTCACCTCGATCGCGGTGACCCCCGGCGCGATCGGCCTCGGCCTGCTCTTGGGCACCGTGGTCACCGTGATCGCCGCGAACGGCCCGGCCAGGGCTGCGACACGCGTGTCCGCACTGGCTGCGATGCATCCGCTCGAGACCCAGCCGGAACCGGTGCGGGACACGTGGGTGCGCAGGGTGTGCGCACTGCTGGCGATTGCCGGCGGTGCGGCACTGCTCGGGATCGGAGCGGCGGTGGGCAACGTCCTGATGGCGTGCCCCGGTGGGCTGATGCTGTTCGTCGGCGTCATCTTGGCCTCCCGCCGGATCGTGCCGGCCCTGGTGGGGGCGGTAGGACAAGCGCTGGCCCGGTTCGGTGGCCCCGTGGCCGCGCTCGCCGCCGGCAATGCCCGCCGCAATCCCCGTCGTACCGCGTCGACCGCGACCGCGCTGTTCATCGGTGTCACCCTGACCTCCACGATCGTGGTGGGCATCGGCACGCTCAAGGCCGGCGCACCCGCCTTGATCGACGAGAACTTTCCCGTCGACGTCGCGGTGATGTCGGTTCCGGACGCATCCGACGGTGCCGTGGACCGGTTCACCGCACTCGACGGTCTCCGCGCGGGAACCGCGGTCGCGAATACGACCGTCGGGGTCGGGGAGACCGAATTCTTCGTCACCGGGGTGGATCCGGACTCTGCCGCACAGACACTGCGGGACGACGTTCGGTTGCCGCAGCCGGGAACGATCGCCCTCGAACCGGCGCTGGCCGAGACGCTGGGAGTCCGTGAGGGCGAGGCGATCACCGTGCGTGGCGACACCGGGTCGCGCGAACTCACGGTCGTGACGGCGGGCCCCGGTGCGCCCGACCTGATCGCGCTCGCCGACCTGCAGGCCATCGATTCCGAGACTGCCGACACCGTCTGGTTGCGGCTGGACGACGGTCTGACCGACGACCGGCTCGTCGCGGTCTCGGACGACATCGCGCGGGTGGCGGCCGACATCTCACCCGGCAGCGAGGTGGTGGGCGCGGTGGCGAACCGCCAGATGCTCGAGAAGGTGCTCGACACGATGTTGCTGGTCGTGGGGGGTCTGCTGTCGATCGCGATTCTCATCGCACTGATCGGCGTCGGAAACACGATGGCTCTGTCCGTGATCGAACGGCGTCGCGAGACCGGGATGCTGCGCGCGCTGGGCCTGTCCCGGTCCGGGGTGCGCAGTCTGCTGGTCCGGGAAGGCGTGATCATCGCCGGCGTCGCGTCGGTGCTCGGGGTCGCTCTGGGCCTGCTGCTCGGCACGGCCGGGACCGCGTCCGTGATCGGCGCGGGCTACGTCACGCCGGGCGCCGTCCCGTGGGCGCAGCTCGTCGCAATCGTCGTGGCGGGAAGTGTCGCGGGTGTGGTGGCCTCACTGATCCCGGCGTACCGCGCGGGCCGGACCAGCCCCGTGGCGGCGCTGACCGGCTGACGGTCTCTGCGCGGCGCCGCCGTCGTCCGTGACGGCGGCGCCGGATCGCTAGGCTCGGAACCGTGCCCCCCGAACGCAGGGTTCCGAGCCGAGCGGTCCGCGCATCGCGCGGTGTGCCGTCCGCGCGTGTCGCCACCGTGGCTGCATTGCTCTGGGCCAGGTTGTGGGGCGCCGCGGTGACCTTCGACGACGAGTGCGGCATCTACGTGTGCGCCGGTATGCGGGGCGGCTTCGCGCGCGGAGGGACGACAGTCGGCGGCGCGTTTCTCACCCGCGCCCAGCCGACCCGGCGGTTGCTGCGTCACGAGGCCGTCCACGCCGATCAGTGGGCACGATACGGTCTCGGGTTCGCCGTGCGGTATTGGTGGGAAGAGATCCGAAATCCAGGTTCTCGCAACCGGTTCGAGATCGAAGCAGGGCTGGAGGACGGTGGCTACCGGAAGATCACCCGTCCAGGCGCACGGTGACCTTCTCGCTCACGACGCGCCGTTCCTCGGCGGCCGGGTCGGGACGGGAGACCTGCACGAGCGACGCGCCTGCCGTCAGCACGGCGAGCAGGCCGCCGATCAGCGCGTCGGGCGTCTCCCAGGTCCGTGACGAGAGCACCCGGTCCGCGGCGGTGATCCCCGCGCTCTGTGCGGCGTCGCGCGCGGCGGCGAGTACGTCGCCGGCGGAGCGCCCGTCGAGCACCGAGCCACCGTCGCCCGCCGAGCGGAACTGGTCGCCGTGCACCCGGACGTTCGTCGCGTAGTCGGTGACACCGGGCGGCAGATCGGCGACGGGCGCACCGAAGGCGTCCAGCGAGAGCGCGCCCACCTCCGGAACCTGTTCGACGTCGGCGAGACGATCGGGCGTCACGAGAGCCACTTCCACGTCGTCGGAAGGCTCGAGGACGACTTCGGCGCCCGCCCACCACGTGCCGAGAAGCACAGCGGCAGTCTGCCAGTGCGCCGGAAGCAGGACCGCCACCTGCGCGCCGGGCAGCACACCGAACTCGTCACGCAGAAGGTTCGCCGTCTTCGCCGCCCAGTTGGCCAGCGTGACCGCCGACAGTTCGATCCGGGCTCCGGTCGCGTCGTCGTACCAGGTGATCCGCGGACCCGCCGGATCGGTGGTGAGGATCGGTTCGAGCAGGGTGTCGGTCAGTGTGGTCACATCTACCTCGTTCGTCGGGCGGTGGTTGGTTCGCGTGTCGATCGCGGGCGGTGCGGGGCCGGCGGTGCGGTCAGTTGACGCAGCGCGGGCCCTCCGACCCTGCGTCGATCGGAGGCGCGGCCGGGGCAGGTGTGGCGGTGCCGTCCGCGGGGGTCAGGCCGGACGAACTCGAGGTGGTGGTCGACTCCGAACCGGCGAAGGTCGAGGTGCCGGGACCGCTGTAGTCACCGGCGAGCACCACTCGCACCGTTCCCTCGGGCAGCGTCGGATCCGTCGCCGTGTCGAGCCCTCCGAGCGCAGCGGCCACCGCGCGCGTCTCGTCGGACTCCTCGTCGGCGCCGTACACGGTCGACGACGAGACCGCCGAGCCGGTGTAGTTGCCCACCTCGCCCTCGACGTACCCCTCGGACGAGAGCTCGGCCGAGACCACCGACGCGAGGCCGGCCACGTCGCCGGCGTTCGTGACGTCGACGGTCACTGTCGACGGCTCGATGTCCGGTGCCGGTGTGGCGGACGTGGTCCTGTCGTCGTCGGGCGCCCGATCGTCGGAGGTGCGTCCGGCCAGACCCGCCACGAAGTCTCGTACCTCGTCGGGGTCGACCTGCACCACGGATTCGCCGTAGTCGGTCATCGCGTTGATGTCCTCCACGGGGATCGTCGAGAACGTCACGTCGCCTCCGGCGAGGCCTTGCAATTGGGTCGCCAGATCCATGATGTCCCAATCGGAGTCGAGCACGACCGACCGCTGCACAGCTGCCGTGAGCTGATTCACCTTCGACGGGTTGCTCAGGGTCTTGGCGCTGAGCACCTTCTGCGCGAGCGACGCCATGAACACCTGCTGGCGAACGATCCGATCGAGATCCCCGCGGGGCAGACCGTGTCGTTGCCGCACGAAGCTGAGCGCGTCGGGGCCTTCGAGCGTCTGTTGTCCGGCATCGAACCGTGCGCCGGAGAGAGGCTCGTCGACGGGAGCGTTGAGGCACACCTCCACACCGCCCACCGCGTCGGTCAACAGCACGAAGCCCAGCAAGCCGACTTCGGCGTAATGGTCGACGGTGACGCCGGTCAGGTCGCCCACGGACTCGATGAGCGCTTCCCGGCCCGCCTTCGTCGACTCGGTCTCTGCCTCGGCGGCGTCGGAGCCGGACTCCACCAGTTCCAGCCGTGTCGTTTCCTTCGTTGCGCCGTAGGCGGCGTTGATCTTCGACATGCCGATGCCGGGAACATCGACGTAGGTGTCGCGCGGGATGGACAGCGCGGTCGCGGAACGCCCGTCGTTCGGCACCCGGATCATGATGATGGTGTCGGTGTTGTTGGCGACCTCTTCGCCGGCGCGCAACGCGTCGAGTTCGCGCTGCGACAGCGGGTTGCCGTGCGCATCGGTGCGGCTGTCGGTGCCGACCAGCAGAATGTCGACCGCACCGTCCTCCCCGCCGCCGAGGCCGAGACCGCCGATCGATGCGAGCGACGACCGCAGCGAGTCGATGCGCTGCCAGGCGATGCCGGTGACCACGAGTGCGAGAGCCGCGGCGACCGCCGCGATCATCTGCAAGGGCCGTCCGGTGAAGACGCGGGGTGCCGCGGCGACCGCGGGGCGACCGGGATCGTCGCTCCGGCGGGGCCGGCGCGGTCGTCTGCCCGTGGCGGCGGCCGACCCGGGACCGTCGGCGATCGGTGTTCCTCCCGCGCGAGAGCGGCGGCCGCCCGTCGGGCGTCGCCCGCCGGTACGGCGGCGGGGCGGCTCTGGCGGCACCTGGTCCTCCTGTCGGGTGGATCGCTTCTGTCGTGTCGAGCACTGCTGTTGTATCGCGCACTGCTGTCGTGTCGAGCACTGCTGGGCAGGCTGATGTCGGGTGTCCGGACTTCCCCTGAAGGCTACTGGGGCGGGTGCTCCAGGGGCACGCACCACTCCGGCGTGCCAGACTTCACAGCGTGTCCACCCTCCTCGTCACCGGTTCCCACGGACAGCTGGGCCGCGCGCTCCTCGCCCGGGCTGCCGCATCCGGGATACCCGTTCGAGGCGTCGGTTCCACAGAGATGGACATCACCGATCCGGTAGCCGCCGCCGCGACCATCGAGCCGGGTGCGGTGGTGATCAATTGCGCCGCGTACACCGCGGTCGACGCAGCGGAAAGCGACGAGGCCCGCGCGGCAGCCGTCAACGGAACGGGGCCCGGGGTGCTCGCCGCGACCTGTGCGGACAAAGGTGCCCACCTGATCCACGTTTCCACCGATTACGTGTTCGCGGGCGACGCGACCGAGCCGTACCGCACGGACGCCGCGACCGGCCCGCGCACCGCGTACGGACGGACGAAACTGGCCGGCGAGCGCGCGGTGCTGGGCACGTTGCCGTCGGCGCATGTCGTGCGCACCGCATGGGTGTACACGGGAGACGGCACGGATTTCGTGGCCACCATGCGGCGGCTCGAGCGTGAGCGGGACACCGTGCGGGTCGTCGACGACCAGCGTGGATCGCCGACCTATTCGCACGACCTCGCCGACGGACTGCTCGAGCTCGCCGCTCGGACGGATCTGCCCGGCGGCGTGCTGCATGCCACCAACGGCGGCGACGCCACCTGGTTCGACCTCGCGCAGGCCGTGTTCGCGGAGGTCGGCGCAGATCCGGTACGGGTGCAGCCGTGCGGGAGCGACGAGTTCGTGCGGCCCGCCCCGCGCCCGGCGTATTCGGTGCTCGACGGCGGGGGGTGGGCACGTGCCGGTCTCACGCCCTTGCGACCGTGGCGAGACGCGCTGCACGCGGCCATCGGATCGGTGGACACGCGCAGATGACCTGCGAGTGCGCAGCCTGTGTTTCACCGCACACCGAGAGGGTCGCTATGGTTGCCCGCGTGGATTCGACGCTGGCCGTGGTGACGGTGACGTACTCGCCCGGCGAGCACCTCGAGAACTTTCTGACTTCGCTCGCCGGAGCGACCGAGCGCCCGACGCGGGTGATCATGGCCGACAACGGGTCGACCGACGGTACGCCGGAGGCAGCTGCGGTCGCGCATCCGAACGTGGAGCTCCTGCGCACCGGCGGCAACATCGGTTACGGCGGCGCGGTCAACCGTGCCGTTGCCGAGATCGAGTCGTCGGTCGAGTTCGTGGTGGTCGCCAACCCGGACGTGCGATGGGAACCGGGGTCGCTCGACGCGCTGATCGAGGCGGCCGGCCGGTGGCCGCGAGCCGGCTCGCTCGGCCCGCTGATCCACGAGCCCGACGGAAGCATCTACCCGTCCGCTCGTTCGGTCCCGACCCTCGCATCCGGTGCCGGGCACGCGCTCCTCGGAACGGTGTGGCCCGCGAATCCGTGGACCCAGCGGTACCGCCAGGAGAACGAGGAGATCAGCGAACGGTCCGTCGGCTGGCTGTCCGGATCGTGCCTGCTGCTGCGCCGATCCGCATTCGACGCCATCGGCGGATTCGACTCGCGCTACTTCATGTACATGGAAGATGTCGACCTGGGCGACCGGCTGGGCCGCGCCGGGTGGCTCAACGTGTTCGTTCCGTCCGCGCACGTGACCCACGCCAAGGGCCACGCCGCCGGGCGACATCCCGAACTCATGCTTCCCGCACACCACGAGAGCGCGTACCGGTTCCAGGCCGACCGTCATCCGCACAGGTGGCAGGCGCCGCTGAGATGGGCACTGCGGGGCGGACTGCTCGTGCGATCGAAGCTTGCGGTCGCGGCCGCGGTGCGTGAGCGCGCCAGGGCAAGCGCCGAGCCGGACGTTCGGTCCGGCAACGACACGAAACAGGGGAGACCATGACCAGTGCTGCAGCATCGCATACCGATGCGGTGATCCTGGTGGGCGGCAAGGGCACGCGGCTGCGACCGCTGACGTTGTCGGCACCGAAGCCCATGCTGCCGACCGCCGGGGTGCCGTTCCTGGTCCACCTTCTTGCACGGATCCGCGAGGCGGGGATCAAGCACGTGGTGCTCGGCACGTCGTTCAAGGCAGAGGTCTTCGAGGAGCACTTCGCCGACGGCTCGGACTTCGGCCTCGAGATCGAGTACGTGACCGAAACCGAGCCTCTCGGTACCGGAGGCGGTATCCGCAACGTGCTGCCCAAGCTGCGCGGCGACCACGTGATGGTGTTCAACGGCGACGTGCTCGGAGGCACCGATCTCGGCGCTGTGCTCGACACCCACGTGCGCAACGAAGCGGACGTGACGATGCATCTGGTGCGCGTCGGCGATCCGCGTGCCTTCGGGTGCGTGCCGACAGACGCCGACGGACGGGTGACGGCGTTCCTCGAGAAGACACAGGATCCGCCGACCGACCAGATCAACGCGGGCTGCTACGTCTTTCGCCGGGAGATCATCGAACAGATCCCGGAGGGCCGGCCGGTGTCGGTCGAGCGGGAGGTCTTCCCGACCTTGCTCACCGAGGGCAAACGCGTCTACGGCCACGTCGATGCCGCCTACTGGCGCGACATGGGGACGCCGGAGGACTTCGTGCGCGGTTCCGCCGACCTGGTCCGCGGAATTGCGCCGTCGCCCGCGCTGGACGGGCCCCGCGGCGAGTCGCTGGTGCACCCGAGTGCCTCGGTCGGTCCGGGCGCGCTGCTGATCGGCGGCACGGTCGTGGGGCGCGGAGCGGAGATCGGTGCCGGCGCGCGCCTCGACGGTGCGGTGATCTTCGACGGCGCCCGGATCGAGGCCGGGGCGGTGATCGAGCGGACCATCATCGGATTCGGTGTGCGCGTGGGTCCACGGGCGTTGATCCGGGACGGCGTGATCGGCGACGGCGCCGACATCGGAGCCCGGTGTGAATTGTTGCGCGGTGCGCGGGTGTGGCCGGGGGTGCAACTCCCGGACGGGGGCATCCGGTTCAGCACGGATGTGTGAGAGGTTTCACGTGGGATTCGAACGTTATGTGGCATTGGGTGATTCGTTCACCGAGGGTGTAGGCGACCCGGATCCGTCCCGGCCCAACGGGTTGCGCGGCTGGGCCGATCTCGTTGCGGAGCAGCTTGCGATCGCGAGCGACGACTTCGCCTACGCCAATCTCGCGATCCGGGGGCGGTTGCTGCGTCCGATCATCGACGAGCAGGTCGACACCGCGGTGGCGATGAAGCCCGATCTGGTCACCATCTACGCCGGTGGTAACAACCTGATGCGGCCCAAGGTCCACTTCGACGATCTCGCCGCCGATTACGACGAAGCGATCGGCCGACTGGCCGCCACCGGCGCCCGGGTGCTGATGTGGACCGCGTACGACGGCAGCTGGGCGCCGGTGTTCGGCGCGCTGCGCGGACGCTGGGCCGTGTACAACGAATTGATCCGGGAGATCGCCGACCGGCACGACGCGACCATCGTCGACTTCTGGCGCTTCTCCGAATACCGCGATCTCCGGATGTGGGACCCCGACCGGTTGCATCTGTCACCGGCGGGCCATCACAACATGGCGCTCCGGGTACTCGATATCCTCGGCGTCTCCCACAGCCTGCCGCTCGTCCGCCTCGATGCGCCGGTGCCTCTGACGCCGGCGGCGCAGCGCGCCGACGATCGCCGGTGGACGCGCGAATTCCTGCTCCCCTGGGTGGGGCGCCGGCTGCGCGGGCTCTCCTCCGGTGACGGCGTGACGCCGAAGTACCCGTCGCTCACCCCGATCGGGGTCTGACCCGCGAGCTCGTCAGCGTCGCGCGGACGCGAGCCGCACGAGGTGGTCGATCGTGTCGCGCTCGGCGCGGGGCGGAAGTGCGTCGACGGGCCACCACCGCAGATCGGTCGACTCGTGGCTGCGTACCGGTTCGGCGCCGGCGGGTGCCGTCACCAGGAACCGCAGGTCCAGGTGGCGGGTGGGAACGCCGAGCGAGCACGTGATCGGATGCGTGTGCGCCGAGAGCAGTTCGGGGTCGATCGTCAGACCTGCGATCCCGGATTCCTCGGTGGCTTCCCGCAGCGCTGCGTCGACCACCGTCTCGTCGGACTCCTCGCAGTGCCCCCCGAGCTGGATCCACCGGCCCACCCGCGGATGCAGTGTGAGGAGCACGTTCCGGTGGTCGGCGTCGAGTACCAGCGACGACGCGGTGATGTGCCCGGGCACGTGCGCGCGCAGGCATCCGTCCGGTGCGGAGTCGAGAAACGCGAGCATCGTGTGCCGCAACGAATCCGCGTCGGCGGAGTCGGGATGCCACGCGGTGAGGCGATCGACCGCGGACCGGTGCAGGGAACGTGACGACATCGCTACAGCTCCACGAAGGCGGGTCCGGGATCGGCGGGCTCCCGGGGCGACGGGTCGTCGAGGGGATATCCCACGGCGACAGCCCCGAGCGGTGACCAATCGGCCGGCAGCCCGAGTTCGTCGCGGACGACCTGGGGCGCGAAGATCGTCGAACCGATCCAGCAACTGCCGAGCCCGCGGGTCGCGAGGGCGACGAGAAGGCCCTGCACCGCGGCGCCCGCAGCGACGGTGAACATCGTCGCCTCGGCGGCGGTGCGTTCCGCGTCGGGATAGTGGTGGGCGCCGTCCGGAACCCAGAAGGGAACGACGATTTCGGGGGCGTCGTAGAGGATCGAGCCGCGAGAGAGCCGGCGCTCGATCGCGACCGGATCGAGACCGTCGCGTTCGAGGTCGGCGGCCCACTGCTCACGCATGCTGTCGAGCAGGCGTCGCCGGACCTGCTCGGTGCGCACCCAGACGAATCGCACCGGGCGAGTGTGGTGAGGCGCGGGTGCGGTGAGCGCGTCCGCGACGGCTTCGCGAAGATCCTCGGGATCGACCGGTTCCGAGGCGAATTCGCGCACCGAGCGACGCAACAGCAGTGCTTCGCGGCGTCCGCGTTCGAGGGCTTCGGCGGTGCCGAGCCAGAACAGGTCCTCGTCGCCGCTGCGGATGAGTGCGCGTGCGTCGGAACCGTCGTCGGGCAGATCGAGTCCGCGGACCACCGCGACGGGCACGCCGCCGAGCTTGCCCTTGACGAGATCGCCTGCCGCGGCGATCTCGTCGGCGACGGCCACCGCCGTCACGAGCAGTTCGTTGCCCTGGGCGTCGCGCGAGCCGGCGTATTCGTGCAGTACCGGCAGACCGGCGGAACCGATCGCGGCGTCGGTCTGGCCGTTGCGCCAGGCGCGGCCCATGGTGTCGGTGACCACGACCGCGACGGTGACGCCGAGCAATGCGGAGAGACGGTCGCGCAGCGCGGCCGCGCTCGCGTCGGGATCTTCGGGCAGGAGCGCGAGTTCGGCGCCGTCGACGTTGGAGCCGTCGATCCCCGACGCGGCCTGCACGATGCCCAGCCGGTTCTCGGTGATGAGGGTTCGGCCCTTGCGGGCGAGCACACGTACTGCCTCCTGGTCGACCAGGCGGCGCCGCAGGGCATCGCGGGCGTCGGGATCGGTGGGCGCGGAGACGATCCGGCCTTCGACCTTGGAGATCACCTTGCTCGTGACGACGACGACGTCGCCGGTCGTCAGCCAGGGTGCCGCGGCGGCGATCGCGGCGGCGAGGTCGTCGCCGGGGCGGAATTCGGGGAGCCCGGGCACGGGCAGGATTTCGAGGGGCCCGCCGGGGGCGTGGTCACGCACCGAGGCGTGGGGCGCGGCGTCGGGGGACATCACAGGGTTACTCCAGCGAGTTCCAGAGCGGCGCGGGCCATATCGGCGGTCGCGTCGGGGTCGGTCATGAGCAGGGGGACGGAGCGGACCTCCACGCCCGGAACGTCGGCGCTGTCCGTGTCGTGCACGAGCCAGCCGTCGAGGATGCCCGTACCGTTGCGGCCGCCGTAGTAGCGGCCGACCGCTTCGGCCGTGGTGTCGACGCCGATGACGTCGAGGCACGCGTCGGCCATGCCGCGCAGCGGTTTGCCGCCGACGACGGGGGAGAGGCCGACGACTTTCGCGTTCGTCGTGCGCAGCGCGCCGCGCACACCCGGGATCGCGAGGATCGCACCGACGCTCACCACGGGGTTGGACGGTGCCAGCACTACCGCGTCGGCGTTCTCGATGGCGTCGAGGACTCCGGGGGCGGGCTTCGCCTCGTCGGCGCCGATATGCGCGAAACTGTGCGTCGGGACCCGAGCGCGGTGGCGGACCCACCACTCTTCGAAGTGGATCGCGCGCTGGAGGCCGTCGGCGGGATCGGTGATGACCACGTGGGTTTCGCTGCGGTCGTCGGACACCGGCAGAAGTGTGACGCCGGGCTTCCACCGGGCGCACAGTGCCTCGGTGACCGCCGAGAGCGGGTATCCGGTGCGCAGCATCTGGGTGCGGATGAGGTGGGTCGCGATGTCGCGGTCGCCGAGACCGAACCAGTCGGGAACGGCACCGTACGCGGCGAGTTCTTCCTTCGCGTTCCAGGTTTCGTCCACACGGCCCCAGCCGCGCTCCTCGTCGATTCCGCCGCCGAGGGTGTACATGCAGGTGTCGAGATCGGGGCAGATCCTCAGCCCGTGCATCCACACGTCGTCACCGACGTTGACGATGGCGGTGATCCGGTGGGGTGCGTCCGGATTCGTGTCGGCGCCGGGCGAGATGCCGAGAAGTTGGCGCAGACCTGTGAGAAAACGCGCCCCACCGACACCCCCGACCAATACAGTCACATTCACGGGGCAAGCCTAGGCGGTGCGCGCCGTACCCGGTTCAGCGACGTCCGAAACCGGAAGTGGCAAAGTCGTCGATAGTAAGCGACGGTTATCCCACAGCTTGACCGCGACACGCCCGACGTGTCTAATCACATACGTGTCATTCCGAGTTTTCGGATCGAGATCGATTGCGGGGACCCGCTTTCGAACGAAGGTTCGAGGGGTGGCCGCGGGGGAGATCCCCGGTCCAAAGATCGGCGCTGCAGTTGAGGAGGCGACCTATGGCCGACGAGCGCGAGGGATTCGAGATCGTTCGGATCGGAACTGCAGTCGAGAGTGTCTGTGACGAGCCGGATAGTGGGGCACCGATCCTGAATCTCGTTTCGGGATTCGACGACCTCATGGAGGGCGACGAACAGTGGCAGGAGCGCGCACTCTGTGCGCAGACCGACCCGGAAGCATTCTTCCCCGAGAAGGGTGGTTCCACACGGGAGGCCAAGCGCATCTGCCTGGGGTGTGAAGTTCGGGGCGAATGCCTCGAGTACGCCCTCGCTCACGACGAGCGGTTCGGTATCTGGGGTGGACTGTCGGAAAGGGAACGGCGGCGCCTCAAGCGCGGCATCATCTGACGGGACGCAGGGTCCGGTACGGGGAGTTCGGGCCCGGGTCCGGTATTCCAGGGAAGCCGCGTGGCGAAGGCCGGGTTGATCGACGGGGGTCGAGCAACCCGGCTTTCGTCTGTCTGCGTCGGTCTTCCCGAGTCGCCGTCGTGTTCGTCGGCGCCGACGGGGTGGAACCGAGGTCACTCCTCCTCGTCGAATCCTCCGAGTCCGGGGTCGACGACCTCCGGTTCGATGCCGAGATAGGTGGCGACCTGGTGCACCAGCACGTCGTGGACCAGATCGGCAAGATCCTCCGGGTCTTTCGCGCGGAGTTCGAGCGGCCGGCGGAAGAGCACGATGCGAGCGCGGGTGGCGGCACCTCGGCGATCGATGCCGGCGGGCACGAGACGCGACAGCGGGACCGGTCCGTCCGCAACCACCTCGTCCGGCCAGTTGACCGTATCGGGATCGCGAGCACGGATCTTGGGCACTTCGTCGACTGCGATGTCGAGTTTGGTGAGGCGCGCGTGCCAGCGCGAGTCGATGGGGGCGAACGCCGTCAGCACCAGAAGGTCGAACTTCTCGGCTCTCGACTTCCACACGGGGAGTTCGTGCGGAAACACCGGCCCCCGAATTCCCCGGCCGCGCCGCGTCACGGATCGGGACGAGAGCGGGCGGGAACGACGTGCACGGGCCATGTAGTGGACACTACGACACGAAAAATCCGTGGGCTCGAAACGGTGTGTCCGAATAGTCCCGGGGGCTCCGGCGCGCTACGCTCCCTCCCGTGAGAACACTGCGTCGATGCTGCCGGCCTGGGTGCAAGAACCCAGCTGTTGCGACGCTGACCTACGTGTACTCGGATTCCACCGCTGTCGTCGGTCCACTGGCCACCGTTGCCGAACCTCACTCGTGGGACCTGTGCGAAACGCACGGTTCGCGAATCACCGCCCCCAAGGGGTGGGAACTGGTGCGGTACGAGGGTGCTTTCTCGTCGGGTACGCCGGACGAGGACGACCTGACAGCGCTGGCCGAGGCCGTGCGGGAAGCCGGACTCGGTGAGCGTGTCCGTGGTGAAACCGACGCTGCGCAACCGGAGAGTTCGCCGCGCGTCGCAGTCGCTCCCGCGGGGCGTACAGGACGCCGCGGTCATCTGCGGGTCCTTCCCGACCCCACGTCCTGACGGCTTCGCACTAGGCTGACCACGGGCCGTGTCACGAAGGATGGCGCGGCTCGAGTCGAGTAGCAGGAGCGGAACAAGTGGCGAGATCTGCCGAGTCGGTGTCAGCCGTGATCAAGGCGTACGACGTCCGAGGTGTCGTGGGGGAGCAGATCGACGAGGACTTCGTCCGCGAGGTCGGAGCCTCGTTCGCGCGTCTGATCCGGAGTGAAGGCGCCTCCGACCGTGTGGTCGTCGGGCACGACATGCGTGAGTCGTCGCCGAAGCTGTCGCAGGCATTCGCCGACGGGGTCACCGCGCAGGGCCTCGACGTCGTGCTGATCGGGCTGGCCTCCACCGACCAGTTGTATTTCGCATCCGGGTTGCTCGACGCGCCCGGTGCGATGTTCACCGCGAGCCACAATCCGGCGGCCTACAACGGCATCAAGCTGTGCCGCGCGGGCGCGAAGCCGGTCGGGCAGGAGACGGGACTCGCGATCATCTCCGCCGAACTCGTCGACGGCGTCCCCGAGTACGACGGAACGCCCGGTGTCGTGAGCGAGCGCGACGTGCTCGCCGACTACGCGTCGTTCCTCCGCGGGCTGGTGGATCTGTCGCAGATGCGGCCGCTCAAGGTTGCGGCCGACGCGGGCAACGGAATGGGCGGGCACACGGTGCCCGCGGTCTTCGGTCCGCTGCCCATCGATCTGGTGCCGCTGTACTTCGAACTCGACGGCACGTTCCCCAACCACGAGGCCAACCCCCTCGATCCCGCCAATCTCGTGGACCTGCAGCGGCTCGTCGTGGAGTCCGGCGCCGACGTGGGCCTTGCCTTCGACGGCGACGCGGACCGGTGCTTCGTCGTCGACGAGCGCGGCGAACCCGTCACCCCGTCGGCGGTCACCGCCCTCGTCGCAGACCGGGAACTCGCGAAGGAGCCGGGAGCGACGATCATCCACAACCTGATCACCTCCCGCGTCGTGCCCGAACTCGTCCTGGAGCAGGGCGGCGTTCCGCTACGCACCCGGGTGGGGCACTCGTTCATCAAGCAGCAGATGGCCGAGACCGACGCGGTGTTCGGCGGCGAGCACTCCGCGCACTACTACTTCCGCGACTTCTGGGGCGCCGACTCCGGCATGCTCGCAGCGCTGCACGTCCTCGCGGCTCTGGCAGCGCACGACGGCACGCTGTCCGACCTCATGTCGTCCTACGACCGGTACGCGGCATCGGGTGAGATCAATTCCACGGTCGCCGATGCGGCCGACCGCACCGAGGCCGTCATCGCCGCGTTCTCCGACCGCGCCACCGCTGTCGACCGACTCGACGGCGTCACCGTGGACCTTCCGGATCATGCGTGGTTCAATCTGCGCGCCTCGAACACCGAACCGCTCCTCCGGCTCAACGTGGAGGCGCGGACCCAGGACGAGGTCGATGCCCTGGTCGAGGAGATTCTTGCTGTTGTGCGCGCGTGACGTAGGTAGTCGCGCGGGGAATAATCGAGGTGCTCGGCGTCGGGGTGGGGGCCCCAGGGCGGGCGGAAGGAAGGTGACGCGGTCGTGACGGCACCCTTGCCGCTGTTCGACTTCGACGACGTGGACGGAGTGATCGCAGCAGACGTCGACGGCGTCCTGCGCAGCGCCGCTCTCGGCGGAGCGCAGATCCGTGCGGTCGCCACCGCCGTCGACGAACGGCTTCTGGACGGCCTCGCCGATGTGCGACCGCGCAGCGTGGTCTTCGTCGGCACCGACGCACGGTCGAGCCGCGCCGCCGAACTGGTCGTGTCGTTGTTCGCCGAGCACGCCGCTGCCCCGTTGGTGTACGCCCCGGAGACACCGCCGTGGGTGGGTGCGCTGGACGTCGTGGTGGTGGCCGGAAACGATCCCGGCGATCCGCAACTCGCACGATCGATCGATGCGGCCCTGAGGCGCAGCGCCGAAGTGATCGTCGACGCCCCCGACGAAGGCCCCGTGCGGGCTGTCGCAGCCGGACGGGCGGTGCTCCTGGCTCCGCGCGTGCAGGTGCCGGCTCGCTACGCGCTGGCACGGCACGTCGCTGTGTTCTACGCCGTCCTCGCGGTCATGCGCGACGTGCTGCGGGGGGACGCCCTCCGGGTGGATCTCGCCCGGCTCGCGGACGCGGTCGATCAGGAGGCGCTCCGCGATCACCCCTCGAACGAGGTGTTCCACAATCCGGCGAAATCCCTCGCGGTACGCATGCAGTCGCGGCGGGTCATCGTCGCGGGGGACCGTCCGGTGACTGTCGCGCTGGCACGACACGCGTCGGAGTCGCTGCTCCAGGGTGCGGGTGTCGTCGCGTCCGCTGCGGCGCTGCCCGATGTGCTGGCCGCTCGTGAGCGACTGATCGAGGTCCTCACGGCCGCCGGTGAGCGATACGACCCCTTGTTCCACGACGAAGAACTGGACGGTCCGGCCCCGCTCGCGCCGGCACGCGTCTTCGTGTTCAGTACGGATTCCGACCGGCTCGCGGCGCAGCGCCGCGGTGCTGCGCTACCCGACGCCGAGCTGGTATCGGTGGTAGGGGAATTCGAATCCGACACGGTCCCTCCCGTGCTCGAGCAGATTGCGGTATTGATGGTGCGAATCGACATGGCGGCGGCCTATCTGAGACTGGCCGGGGGACGATAGTGCACTCACTCGAGGGGGCGGTGCGGTCGTACGCATGGGGCTCGCGCACCGCGATCGCGACGCTGTGCGGCCGCAAGGTGCCGTCCGACCACCCGGAAGCCGAACTGTGGCTCGGGGCGCATCCCGCGGACCCGGCGCGGGTGATTCTTCCCACCGACGAGAAGCTTTCGCTGCTCGAGGTCCTCGATGCCGACCCGCACGGGCATCTCGGTCCGCACACTGTCGAGCGGTTCGGGACGCGGCTGCCGTTCCTGCTCAAGCTTCTCGCAGCGGAGGAACCGTTGTCGTTGCAGGCGCATCCGAGTGCGCGGCAGGCGGCCGAGGGTTTTGCCCGCGAGGACGCACTGGGATTGCCGATCGATTCGCCCATCCGCAACTACAAGGACGCCAGCCACAAACCCGAACTGGTGGTCGCGTTGACGCGGTTCGAGGCGCTCGCCGGATTCCGTGATGCGCATCGCACCGTTGCGCTGCTCGAGGCCCTGCACGTGCCCGAACTCGAACCGTATCTGGGGCTGCTTGCCGGGCAACCGGATTCCGACGGCTTACGGGCGCTGTTCACCACGTGGATCACTCTGCCTCCCACTGCGCTGCTGGCCTTGCTGCCTCGTGTGCTCGACGGGTGCGTCGGCTACCTCACGGGAACGGAGAACGGGCGGGAGTTCGTCGAGGAAGTACGGACCACGCTGCAACTCGCCGAGTTCTATCCCGGCGACGCCGGGGTCCTGGCGTCGCTGTTGCTCAACCGCATCACCCTCGAGCCCGGTGAGGGGCTCTACCTGGCAGCCGGCAATCTGCACGCCTACCTGCACGGCATGGGCGTCGAGATCATGGCGAACTCGGACAACGTCCTGCGCGGCGGTCTGACGCCCAAGCACGTGGACGTGCCGGAACTGCTGCGGGTGCTCGATTTCGGTTCTGCAGCGGTGCCGATTCTCGATGCCGAGCAGATCGGACCGTTCGAGTGGCGGTACCGGACCCCGGCACCGGAGTTCGCGCTCTCTCGCGTCGAACCCGGACCGGGCGACGAAGTCGTGATCGCTCCCGGCGGCCCGCAGATCCTCCTGTGCACCCATGGTGCGGTGAGCGTCGAGTGCGCCGGAACGACCGTGGACCTGGACTCGGGTGATTCGGTGTGGCTGTCGCATTCCGACCCGGAGACGGTCGTGCGGGGCCGCGCGGACGGCGCACAGGTGTTCCGTGCGCGCCTCGGTGAACTCCCGGCACTGTCTCGCGACTGACGGTTCTTCCGGTACGACCGTCGATCCGTCACCGTGCGGTGACGGGCATTCCCTGTACGGTGCTCCTCTGCCGCCCCGCTGCGCGTGTGGCAGTTTACAAATCCTCAAGAATGTCTAGACCTCGGACGCGATCCGTCCTATAGTCCAGATCACAGTGATGTGTGTCACGACGTCGGGATGTCCGGCCGGGTGACCCACACGGGTGACGAGGAGACAGACATGAGTACGGACTCGGCGGCGAGCCCGCTGGACATGCCGGATGTGCAATGGCGTGACCGCAAGAAGAAACTGTGGCTGCTCGGCCTCGTCCCGCCCACCGCGCTCTTCCTTGCCACCGCGCTCATCTGGGCCGGAAACGCACTGGGCTGGCAGGCGGTGACCCCGGCGCTGTGGTGGATCGGGCCGCTGCTCGTCTACGTGATGGTCCCGACGCTCGACCTGTTCGTCGGGCCCGACGGTGAGAACCCGCCGGACGAACTCGTCGAAGCGCTCGAGAACGACCGCTACTACCGGTACTGCACGTACATCTACCTGCCGTTCCAGTTCGCCAGCCTCGTGTTCGCCTGCTACCTCTGGTCGGCCGACAACCTGTCGTGGCTCGGCATCGACGGCGGCCTCGGTATCGCGTCGAAGATCGGCCTGGCGCTCTCCGTCGGTGTCGTCGCCGGTATCGGTATCAACACCGCGCACGAACTGGGCCACAAGAAGGTCGAGCTGGAACGGCGACTGTCCAGGATCGCCCTCGCACAATCGTTCTACGGCCACTTCTACATCGAGCACAACAGGGGACACCACGTCCGCGTCGCGACACCGGAGGACCCGGCCTCCGCTCGCTTCGGCGAGAGCTTCTGGGCGTTCCTGCCGCGCACGGTCATCGGCAGCGTGCGCTCCGCGTGGCGGCTCGAGCGGGCCCGCCTCGAGCGGCTCGGCAAGCCCGTGTGGAGCCTGCGCAACGACGTGCTCAGCGCGTGGGCACTCTCGGCTGTGCTCTTCGGCGGCCTCATCGCAGTCTTCGGGATCGGGATCGCGCCCTATCTGGTGATCCAGGCGGTCTTCGGCTTCGCGCTGCTCGAAGCGGTCAACTACCTCGAGCACTACGGTCTGCTCCGGCAGCGCACCGCCAACGGCCGGTACGAACGGTGCAGTCCCGCCCACAGCTGGAACAGCGATCACCTCGTGACCAACATCTTCCTCTACCACCTGCAGCGGCACAGCGACCATCACGCCAACCCGACCCGCCGCTACCAGACGCTGCGGAGCATGGAGATGTCGCCGAATCTGCCCGCCGGGTACGCCACGATGATCGGGCTCGCCTACATCCCGCCGCTGTGGCGCAAGGTCATGGACCCCCGGGTGCTCGATCACTACGACGGCGACATCACGCGGGTCAACATCCAGCCGAGCAAGCGCGAAGCGATCCTCGCCCGCTACGGCGCCGCTGCCCAGGAAGGGAACTGATCCCCAGATGACTGCGTACCGCTGCCCGGTGTGCGACTTCGTCTACGACGAAGCGCTCGGTGCCCCGCGCGAAGGATTTCCCGCCGGCACCGCATGGGATGCCCTTCCCGACGACTGGTGCTGCCCCGACTGCGGGGTCCGGGAGAAGATCGATTTCGAGGAGTATGCGCGATGAGCACCGAATTCCGGCTGTTCCGCTGCCTGGTCTGCGGCTTCGAGTACGACGAGAAGCTCGGCTGGCCCGACGAGGGGATCGAGCCGGGGACGCGCTGGGAGGACATCGACGACGACTGGTCGTGCCCGGACTGCGGTGCGGCCAAGGCCGACTTCGAGATGATCGAGATCGTCCGGCGGTGAACAGCCGTCGACAGGACATCTCGTTCGGCTTTGACGCGCACGCGGAGCCGTGAGAGCGTCACGGCCATGGCGAGTGCGCAACCGGGTAGCGGCGGCAGCGACGGCAGGGGTGTGTCGCCGAACGGCAACGGTGTGACCACCTCGCCGGGTGACACCGCCGGTGCGTCGTCCGCGCGGGTGCTGTTCCACGAGGCGAGCCGGGTGCTCCTGCGCTCGACGATTCTCGACGCGATGCGGGACCTGCTCCTCGAGCGCGACTGGTCGGCCGTCACCATGAGCGACGTCGCGCGCGCCGCGGGAATCAGCCGGCAGACGTTGTACAAGGAGTTCTCGTCGCGGCAGGGGCTTGCCCAGGGCTACGCGCTGCGCCTGGTCGACGAATTCGTCGACGCCGTGGCCGACTCGGTATACGCGCACGTCGGCGACGCGCGTGCGGCCCTCGTCGGAGGATTCACGTCGTTCTTCACGGCGTCGGCGGCCGATCCGCTGGTGCGGTCGCTGCTCCACGGCGAGGCCAAACCCGATCTGCTGCGCCTGATCACCACCGATGTCGCGCCGATCCTCGAGCGGGGCTCGGTCCGGCTCGCCGACACCTTCGAGCACAGCTGGGTGTCGGCGTCCGGCACCGACGCCGGCATCCTGGCCCGCGCGATCGTGCGGGTCGCGCTGAGCTTCATCTCGATGCCGCCGGTCTCGGGCAACGACGTCGCCGCCGACCTCGCCGACCTGCTCGTTCCCTTCGTGGAGAAGGCTGCGGTGCCCGGCTGACCGCGACCCGCCCGTTCGTACCGGCCGTACCGTGACGCCGCAGGTTGTATAGCCTGGTTGCAACTGCTTTGTTCGAAGAATTGTCTGCCGACAGGAAGAGGCATTTGCACGTGTCTGACACCACGCTCGTCGCCGACCGGATCAACGGTCTCGATTTCAAGGTCGCCGATCTGTCCCTCGCCGAATTCGGGCGCAAGGAGATCCGCCTGGCCGAACACGAGATGCCGGGACTGATGTCGCTGCGTCGCGAATACGCCGAGGTGCAGCCGCTGAAGGGCGCACGGATCTCGGGCTCGCTGCATATGACCGTGCAGACCGCGGTACTGATCGAGACCCTCGTGTCGCTGGGCGCACAGGTCCGATGGGCCTCGTGCAACATCTTCTCCACCCAGGACCACGCTGCGGCCGCGATCGTCGTGGGCCCGCACGGCACGCCCGAAGAACCCAAGGGTGTGCCGGTGTTCGCATGGAAGGGCGAGTCCCTCGAGGAGTACTGGTGGGCGGCCGAGCAGATGCTCACCTGGCCCGGTGAACCCGCCAACATGATTCTCGACGACGGTGGCGATGCCACGATGCTCGTGCTCAAGGGCGCGCAGTTCGAGAAGGCCGGTGTGGTCCCGCCCGTCGACGAAGAGCACGATTCCGCCGAGTACAAGGTGTTCCTGCAGTTGCTGCGCAACTCGCTCGAGGCCGACGCCGGCAAGTGGTCGGCGATCGCCGCGTCGGTGCAGGGCGTCACCGAGGAGACCACCACCGGTGTGCTGCGCCTCTACCAGCTCGCGGCCGCCGGCGAACTGACGTTCCCGGCGATCAACGTCAACGACTCGGTCACCAAGAGCAAGTTCGACAACAAGTACGGCACCCGGCACTCGCTGCTCGACGGCATCAACCGCGGCACCGACGTGCTCATCGGCGGCAAGACCGCTCTGGTGTGCGGTTACGGCGACGTGGGCAAGGGCTGCGCCGAGGCGCTGCGCGGCCAGGGCGCACGTGTGTCGATCACCGAGATCGATCCGATCAACGCGCTGCAGGCCCTCATGGACGGCTACGACGTCGTGACGGTCGAAGACTTCATCGGCCAGGCCGACATCGTCATCACCTCGACGGGCAACAAGGACATCATCACCTTCGAGCACATGAAGGCGATGAAGCACCAGGCGATCCTCGGCAACATCGGTCACTTCGACAACGAGATCGACATGGCCGGCCTCGAGCGGTCCGCCGACGTCACGCGGATCAACATCAAGCCGCAGGTCGACGAGTTCACCTTCGCCGACGGACATTCGATCATCGTGCTGTCCGAGGGACGTCTGCTCAATCTCGGCAATGCGACCGGTCACCCGTCGTTCGTGATGAGCAACTCGTTCGCGAACCAGGTCATCGCGCAGATCGAACTGTGGACGAAGCCGGACGAGTACGACAACGAGGTCTACCGCCTGCCCAAGCACCTCGACGAGAAGGTCGCCAAGATCCACGTCGAGGCGCTCGGCGGCAAGCTGACGAAGCTGACCAAGGAGCAGGCCGAGTACATCGGCGTGGACGTCGAGGGCCCGTACAAGCCCGAGCACTACCGCTACTGATTCCGAGATCGGCGGCGAGAAGCGCAGCGTTATGGGTGGTCTGATTGTCGTCGAAGGTCTCGACGGGGCCGGAAAGCGGACATTGTCCGCCGGCCTCGTCGAGGCGTGGCGCGCCGCGGGGGCGCGCGTGGCCACACTGGCGTTTCCCCGCTACGGCCGATCGATCCACGCCGATCTGGGCGCCGAGGCGCTGCGGGGACAGCACGGCGACACCGCGTCGAGTGTCGAAGCGATGGCGTTGCTGTGGGCACTCGATCGGCGCGACGCCGCCGACGAACTGCGGAAACTCCTCGCTGCCAACGACATCGTGCTTCTCGACCGCTATGTCGCGTCCAACGCGGCGTACACCGCGGCCCGGCGCCACGAGGATGCCGCAGGGCCGTCGGTCGAGTGGATCCGGAACCTCGAATACGAACGCTTCGCGCTTCCCGTGCCCGATCTGCAAGTGCTGCTGCGTGTCCCTGTCGCGCTCGCCGCAGAACGGGCCAGGAGTCGCGCGGAGTCGGACGCCGCGCGGGAACGCGACGCGTATGAACGCGACGGCGACCTCCAGTACCGGACCGGAGAGGTGTACGACGGCTTGGCGCAGCGGCACTGGATGTCACGGTGGATCGTGGCGGGCGCCGAGACCGATACGCAACAACTCGCCGTTCGCATCTCAAATCTGCTTCACGAAGGTGAAGGGGTGACACGATAGAGCTTATGAAGCCGAGGATTCTGGTAGTCGACGACGATGCAGCACTCGCCGAAATGCTCACAATCGTGCTGCGCGGCGAAGGATTCGAGCCGTTCGTGGTGGGCGACGGGACGCAGGCGCTCGGTGCCGTGCGCGAAATCCGCCCGGACCTCGTCCTGCTCGATCTCATGCTTCCGGGCATGAACGGCATCGACGTCTGCCGCGTGCTCCGCGCCGATTCCGGCGTGCCCATCGTGATGCTCACTGCCAAGTCCGACACCGTCGATGTGGTTCTCGGACTCGAGTCGGGCGCCGACGACTACATGGTGAAGCCCTTCAAGCCGAAGGAACTGGTGGCGCGCGTGCGCGCCCGGTTGCGCCGCACCGAGCAGGAACCCGCCGAAGTACTCTCGATCGGCGATATCACCATCGATGTTCCGGCACACAAGGTCACCCGCGGCGACGAACTGATCTCGCTCACCCCGCTGGAGTTCGACCTGCTGGTGGCGCTCGCGCGCAAGCCGCGTCAGGTGTTCACCCGTGAGGTGCTCCTGGAACAGGTCTGGGGTTACCGGCACGCAGCCGACACCCGTCTGGTGAACGTTCACGTCCAGCGCCTGCGGGCGAAGGTCGAGAAGGATCCCGAGAACCCGGAAGCGGTGCTCACGGTGCGGGGGGTCGGCTACAAGGCCGGACCGCCGTGATCCGTGGTCAACCTCTGCGGCGGCGGATCGCACGGAGAACGCTGCCGCTCGTAAGGTGGTCGCGGGCCATGAGCAGCAGGCTCGCGCACACCTGGCGACGATCGCTCCAGCTACGTGTGGTCGTCTCGACCCTCACGCTGTCGCTGATCGTGATGCTCGTGCTCGGCGTGGTGCTCATCAGCCAGATCACCGACCGGCTTCTGGAAGTCAAGATCGACGCCGCGACCGAGGAGATGGACCGCTCCCGCGCGCTGGTCGAAGGACAGCTCGCCGGAGCCGACGACTCCGGCTCGCTGGCGGTCCGGCTCGACGGCGCCGCCGCGACCCTGACCAGCCGCGGTAGCGACGGCGGTCAGGACACCGGCGTCGCCGGCACGTTCGACCCGGTTCTCATCGTTCCGGGCGACGGTCCGCGCGCGCCCACCGCGAGCGGGCCGGCCGAGCAGATCCCGCAGAATCTGCGCGCCTTCGTCCAGAACGGGCAGGTCGCATACCAATTCGCCACAGTCTCGAACCCCAACGGCTATACCGGCCCGGTACTGATCATCGGCAGCCCCACCGACTCGGCCATCTCGACGCTCGAGCTGTATCTGGTGTTCCCCCTCGGCGGTGAGGAACGCACCCTCGCGCTCGTTCGGGGCACGCTGGTGGTCGGCGCGGGTGTCCTGCTCGTGCTGCTCGCCGCGATCTCGATGATCGTCGCCCGCCAGGTGGTGCTGCCGATCCGCTCCGCCTCCCGCATCGCGGTGCGGTTCGCCGACGGCCGCCTCAAGGAACGCATGCCGGTGCGGGGCGAGGACGACATGGCGCGACTCGCCATGTCGTTCAACGAGATGGCCGAGAGCCTGTCGCGGCAGATCACCCAGCTCGAGGAGTACGGCAACCTGCAGAAGCGGTTCACGTCCGACGTGAGCCACGAGCTTCGTACCCCGCTCACCACGGTGCGGATGGCCGCCGATCTGATCCACGACGGCAGCGACGAGCTGGATCCCTCGCTCAAACGCGCGTCCGAACTCCTCGTCGCCGAACTCGACCGGTTCGAGGGCTTGCTGGGCGACCTCCTCGAGATCAGCCGCCACGACGCGGGTGTCGCCGAGCTCGCCTCCGAACGGCTCGACGTCCGCATGTGCGCCCGGGCCGCGGTGTCCACGGTGCGCCACCTCGCCCGCGAAACGTCGACGGAGTTGATCGTCGACATGCCTTCCGAACCCGTCGAGGCCGACGTCGATCCACGTCGAGTCGAACGGATCCTGCGGAATCTTCTCGCCAACGCGATCGACCACGGTGAAGGAAAACCGATTCTGCTCCGCCTGCGGGCCGACGACAACGCGGTGGCGTTCGTCGTCCGCGACCAGGGCATCGGCCTGCGTCCGGGTGAGGAGAAGCTGGTGTTCAACCGCTTCTGGCGATCCGACCCGTCGCGGGTGCGCCGTTCCGGTGGTACCGGTCTCGGCCTCGCGATCAGCGTCGAAGACGCCAACCTGCACAACGGAAAACTCGAGGCGTGGGGCGAACCGGGCCGGGGCGCGAGCTTCCGGCTGACGTTGCCGCGCGAACGCGGCCGGAAGGTCGGACGCAGCCCCGTCCCCCTGGTGCCGGGCGCCGTCCACGCGGTGCAGGGCAAACCGCCGCAGTCTCCCGGACACGAACCGGCCGGTGGTTCCTCCGCGGAGGTCTCGGCCGACGGTGCCGGTGGGGTGGACAACTCGACGCCGTCACCCTCGGAAGGAGCGCCGACATGACCCGCGCCGCACGGATCCGTACCGCGCTCACCGTGGTGATGTGCGTGGCGGCGCTGGTCGTCTCCGGGTGCGCGACCCTGCCCGACTCGTCGTCTCCGCAGGCCATCGGCACCATCGATCCCGCACCCGCGACCACCGAGGTCAGCGCACCCGTCCCCGGCCGCGAACCGGATCTGTTGCTCCGCGATTTCCTGCAGGCCAGCACCGAACCCACGAACCGGCACGTCGCGGCCCGGCAATTCCTCACCCCGGAGATGTCCGGACGCTGGGACGACGCGGCGAGTGCGACGATCGTGGACAAGGTCGACGTTCTCGTCGAGAACCGCAACAGTGACCGGGCGACGTACGTCGTCCGCGCGAACATCGTCGGCTACCTGGAAGAAGGCGGCGTCTACCGGGCGGCCGGCGGCGAATTCGAAGCGAAGTTCACGCTCGTGCGGACCGACGGTGAGTGGCGGATCGACGCGATGCCCGACGGGGTCATCATGGATCGGCCACGCTTCCTCAACAGCTATCAGCGACGTTCGCTGTACTTCGTCGAACCGGCGGGCGAGACGGTCGTTCCCGACCCGCGGTGGATCACCGGCAGTCCGGAACAGACCGCCTCCCAGCTGATCGGCCTGCTCGTCGAGGGGCCGAAGGCATCGTTGGAACCTGCCGTGCGGAACCTGCTCGAGGACGTCACTGTGGTCGGTGCCGTCACCAAGGCCGACGGGCGCACCGGGCAGGTCGGTGTCGGGCTCGGTGGCATCCGCGTCGACTTCCAGGGCATCGGGGCGATGAGCAAGGAAGACCGGGAACTGCTCGCCGCGCAGGTGGTCTGGACGCTCGCCAACGCCGACATCTCGGGTCCGTACGTGTTGCTGGCGGATCACCAGCCACTCGACGAACGGTTCCCCAACGGGTGGACGACCGCCGATGTCGCGTCCATGAACCCCCTGGCCACCTCGAGTGCCACCATCGGTCTGCACGCGCTCCTGCGCGGTGGCCTGGTGGGGGTGGCCGAGACAGGTGTCACCCCGGTTCCCGGGTTCTTCGGCTCCGCCGCCAACCTGGAATCGATTGCGCTCTCGCGCGACGGCGAACTCGTGGCAGCGGTCGCGGAGACCGGGGGCGTCGCACCCGAGCCCGCCACGCAGCTGATCGTCGGCGCGTACGGCGACGACGTCGCCGAACCGGCGGTCGACGGTAATTCGATCACGCGCCCGACCTGGTCGCCGGACGACACCTCCGTCTGGGCGGTGGTCAACGGAATGGCGGTGGTGAGAGCCGTGCGGGAGCCGGGCACCGGCCGCGTCACCGTCGTGGGCGTCGAGGCGGGCGCCCTCCGGGCGGTAGGCGGACGGATCACCGAACTCCGGCTGTCGCGGGACGGGGTACGAGCCGCGCTCATCATCGACGGACGCGTATATGTCGCGACGGTCGTGCAGACGCCGAACGGCGAATTCTCCCTCACCAACCCCCGCGAGATCGGGTTCGGCCTCGGAGGGCCGGCGCTCTCGCTCGACTGGAGTACCCCCGATACCGTCGTGGTCTCGCGGGCGGCGTCCGACATGCCGGTCGTGCAGATCGCGGTCGACGGGTCCCGGACGGACGCGCTGCCCAGCCGGAACCTGACGCCGCCCGTCATCGCCGTCGAGGCGTCCACCACCGCCGAATTCGTCGCGGACTCGCGTGCGGTATTCCAGCTCAACAACCGCGATCCCGCCGACGACCGCTATTGGCGCGAGGTCCCGGGGCTTGCCGGGCTGACTGCGATCCCGGTGTTGCCGGGCTGACACAGCCCCTCGAACCTGTCGGTGGTGGACGTCACACTGCCGGAATGCTGTCGTCCCTCTTCGACCTCGTGCTGCCCCTTGCGTGCGGTGGGTGCGGTGCGAGCGGGACCGCATGGTGTCGCGCGTGTGCGCGGGTGCTGAACGATCCACCGGCGCTGGTCCCGCTTCGGGGCGACCCGGGAGTACCGGTGTGGAGTCTGGGCCCGTACGCCGGTCCTCGGAGGCGCGCGGTGGTCGCCGCGAAAGAGCGCGGCCGCCGGGATCTCGCCGACCCCCTCGGACTCGCCTGGGCGGTGGCGGTGTCACGCCTGCGCCGGTGGGGTGAACTGCCCCCGGGGCCGACGACCGTCGTACCGGCTCCCACTCGTGCGCGGGCCGCCCGAGCGCGCGGGGGCGACCCTGTCTCGCGCGCGGCGCAGGTTGCGGCGAGCCACGACCCGCATCTGTTCGTGCATCCGCTCCTCGTCTCGGCCCGGGGCGTACGGGACTCGGTGGGTTTGTCCGCCGCCGAGCGCCGCCGCAACCTCGCCGGCCGGATCCGGCTTGAGGAGGGAGGTGTTCCGCGGACGCGGCAGGTGCTCGTGGTGGACGACATCGTCACCACGGGAGCCACCGCTGCGGAGTCCGTGCGGGTGTTGCGCCGGGGCGGTTTCGACCCCGTCGGAATGCTCGTTACAGCACACGCATGAGGCCGCTGTGGTAACGGCGGGTGTCCAAAAAGTGAATTGGACCGCAACGATGGCATGCGTCCGGCAGACCGACTACCGTTGCCCTCAGACCTGGAAACGAACAGGTAGAAGGGTGTAACGCCCATTCTTCCGGTTCCGGGCGGGCGCTATCGCGCTCATCGAACATGCCGGTGCGCAGTTGGCACCGGCCGTACTCGGGAGGTACTTGTGACGACCCCTTCGAAGACCCAGGCTTCCGTTGCCGAGGCAGACGCCACCACGGAAGGCCCCCAGGCCGAGATCGTCGTGAAAGGCCGCAACGTAGAGGTGCCGGATCACTTCCGGATCTACGTGTCCGAGAAAATTGCTCGAATCGAACGATTCGATCCGACGATTTTCCACTTCGATGTCGAGTTGCAGCACGAGCGCAACCGCCGACAGAGGAAGAGCGCCCAGCGAGTCGAGATCACGGCGCGAGGCAAGGGACCGGTCGTTCGCGCGGAAGCTTCCGGCGACAGTTTCTACGCGGCATTCGAATCGGTGATCGCCAAGCTCGAATCCCGGCTGAGGCGGACGAAGGAACGCCGGAAGGTGTCGTACGGCGAGAAGACCCCCGTCTCCGTCGCGGAAGCCACCGCGGCGCTGGCGCAGGACGACGAACTCGCGATCTCGCCGGATCTGCCGCTCGACGGCCAGGAGCAGGAACCCGAAGGTCCCGGCAGGATCGTCCGCGTCAAGGAGCACAAGGCCGAGCCGATGACGGTCGACGACGCCCTCTACGAGATGGAACTCGTCGGTCACGACTTCTATCTGTTCCACGACAAGGAGACCGACAAGCCGTCCGTGGTGTATCGGCGCCACGCTTTCGACTACGGTCTCATCAAGCTCGTCTGAGCAGTGCCCGGAGCAGCTGCGGCGTGACGCCGTCGCAGTAACTCCGGGAGAACGCCTACCATGGAATCCGGCCGGGGTCCGCAAGGCCTCGGCCGGATTTCTTGTCCGTGCAGGTACCCGAGATTGAGGACGAACACACCAGTGCTGTCGCTGACGAAGCTGCTCCGGATCGGTGAAGGTCGCATGGTCAAGCGGCTCAAGCAGATCGCCGAGCATGTCGAATCCCTCTCCCCGGAGTTCGAAGCCCTGACCGACGCCGAACTGCGGGCCAAGACGGACGAGTTCCGTCACCGCTACCAGGATGGGGAATCGCTCGACGAGTTGCTTCCCGAGGCCTTCGCGACCGCCCGGGAGGCGTCGTTCCGCGTCCTCGGTCAGAAGCACTACGGCGTTCAGATCATGGGTGGCGCCGCCCTGCACTTCGGCAACATCGCCGAGATGAAGACCGGTGAGGGCAAGACCCTGACCTGCGTGTTGCCGGCATACCTCAACGCCATCTCGGGAGACGGCGTCCATGTCGTCACCGTCAACGACTACCTCGCCAAGCGCGACTCCGAGTGGATGGGCCGTGTGCACCGGTTCCTCGGACTCGAAACCGACGTGATCCTGTCCGGCATGACTCCGGCGCAGCGCCGTGCGGCCTACAACGCCGACATCACGTACGGCACGAACAACGAGTTCGGCTTCGACTACCTGCGCGACAACATGACGCACTCGCTCGACGACCTCGTCCAGCGCGGCCACAACTACGCGATCGTCGACGAGGTCGACTCGATCCTCATCGACGAAGCGCGCACCCCGCTCATCATCTCGGGCCCCGCCGACGCGTCGAGCAAGTGGTACGCCGAGTTCGCGCGCATCGCGCCGCTGCTCGAGAAAGACGTCCACTACGAGGTCGACATCCGTAAGCGCACGGTCGGTGTGCACGAGGCCGGTGTCGAATTCGTCGAGGATCAGCTCGGTATCGACAACCTGTACGAAGCGGCGAATTCGCCGCTCGTGAGCTACCTGAACAACGCCATCAAGGCCAAGGAGCTCTACGCCAAGGACAAGGACTACATCGTCCGCAACGGCGAGGTCGTCATCGTCGACGAGTTCACGGGCCGCGTGCTGTCGGGACGCCGCTACAACGAGGGCATGCACCAGTCGATCGAGGCCAAGGAACACGTCGAGATCAAGGCCGAGAACCAGACGCTCGCCACGATCACGCTGCAGAACTACTTCCGGCTCTACGACAAGCTTTCGGGCATGACCGGTACCGCCGAGACCGAGGCTGCCGAGCTGCACCAGATCTACGACCTGGGCGTCATCCCGATCCCGACGAACCGTCCGATGGTCCGGGTGGACCAGGGCGACCTGATCTACAAGACGGAAGAAGCGAAGTTCGCCGCCGTCGTCGACGACGTGGTCGAGCGCCACGAGAAGGGCCAGCCGGTCCTGATCGGTACCACGAGCGTCGAACGTTCGGAGTACCTGTCGAAGCAGTTCACCAAGCGCGGCGTTCCCCACAACGTCCTCAATGCGAAGTTCCACGAGCAGGAAGCGCAGATCATCGCGGAGGCCGGGCGGACCGGCGCGGTCACCGTCGCGACGAACATGGCCGGTCGTGGTACCGACGTCGTGCTCGGCGGCAACCCCGACATCATCACCGACACCCTGCTGCGCAAGCGGGGACTCGATCCGGTCGAGACCTCGGAGGAATACGAGGCCGCGTGGGACGAGACCCTTCCCGCGGTGCAGCGGCAGGTCAAGGAAGACGCGGACCGGGTGCGCGAGGCCGGCGGCTTGTATGTGCTCGGCACCGAGCGTCACGAGTCGCGCCGTATCGACAATCAGCTGCGTGGCCGCTCCGGCCGTCAGGGTGACCCGGGGGAGTCGCGCTTCTACCTCTCGCTCGGCGACGAGCTGATGCGACGCTTCAACGGCGCTGCGCTGGAGTCGATCATGACCCGGCTCAACCTGCCCGACGACGTCCCGATCGAGGCGAAGATGGTCTCCAAGGCCATCAAGAGCGCGCAGACCCAGGTCGAGCAGCAGAACTACGAGATCCGCAAGAACGTCCTCAAGTACGACGAGGTGATGAACCAGCAGCGCACCGTCATCTACGAGGAGCGTCGCCGCATCCTTCGTGGCGAGGATCTCGAGGGCCAGGTGCAGCACATGCTCACCGACGTGGTCTCGGCCTACGTCGACGGCGCCACCGCCGACGGTTACGTCGAGGACTGGGATCTCGAGCAGTTGTGGACCGCGCTCAAGACTCTCTACCCCGTCGGCATCGACTACAAGACGCTGCTCGCGGAGAACGAGGATCTCGACCGCAACGACCTGCGTGAGGCGCTTCTCGACGACGCCCGTGCCGCGTACGCGCGCCGGGAGGCGGAACTCCAGGCGCTGGCCGGGGAGAACGCGATGCGCGAACTCGAGCGGCGGGTCCTGCTCTCGGTCCTGGACCGCAAGTGGCGTGAGCACCTCTACGAGATGGACTACCTGAAGGAAGGCATCGGCCTGCGCGCGATGGCGCAGCGCGACCCGCTCGTCGAGTACCAGCGCGAGGGCTTCGACATGTTCACCGCCATGCTCGAGGGCCTCAAGGAAGAGTCGGTCGGCTTCCTGTTCAACCTCAAGGTCGAAGCGGCGCAGCCGCAGGCTGCCGCGGGCAACGGGGTGTCGGTGACACCGGCGTCCGCTGCCGCTGCGTCCCGGACGGCACCCCCGGTCGGGCAGCCCATTCCGGCTCGGGCACCCGCCCAGCCGGCGCCCGCGCCCGCTCCCGCCGTGCTGCGCGCACAGGGTCTGGACGAGGGCGAACGTCGTCTCACCTACAGCGGCCCCGCCGAGGACGGTCGTGCGCACGTCGCACGTCGCAGTGGTGGCGACGGCGCCGCACCGGCCGCGCATGCCGGTACCCGCAAGGAACGTCGTGCGGCCGCGCGACGCGACGCGAAGTCCGGCCGCCGGCACTGACCGTCGGTGAACTCCTTCACGACCCTGTGGCTCATCCGAGCCACAGGGTCGTGATCGTCCAGGGGTGAGGCGACTTCGGCTTCGGCGTCCGGCGCGCGATCCGTCCCGCCAGCGCGTACACGCGGTCGCCCCGGGCGTAGGTGCCGAACACCTCCGCGGTGTCCGCGTCGACCGCGTGCACCCGCGTCCGGAGCAGCACCGCGGCTCCCGCAACCCCGGTCGGGGAGGTGCGCGACGCCGAGACCGCATCGACGAGCGTCGGTTCGAGTACCGCCGCGAGCTGGGTGACGGCGCGTCGCCCGTCGACGACCTCGAGGATCAGCCGCAGGGCCACATCCGCGAACCTGTGCGCGGTGGCATCGACCCGAGGTACTGCGTCGGCGTGCGCGACCGGGGCGCGAGCCGAACCGGCGGGACGGCCGGATCGCCCGTCGTGCGGCGTGGCGCGCGGCGCGGCGTGGGGCCGGCACCGGACGCACTGCCCGGGAGGCTGCGATTCCTGTGGTGGCGGCTCGAAGCGAGGGATGCGGCGTACGTAGCGGCCGGTGTGCAGATCCGTCATGTCATGTCTCCCGGGCGTGGACGGCGCCGGCTCGGCGGCCGGTGCAGGGATCGCGCCTGTGCGGCGCGATGAGGTCCGGGAGAGGACGGACCGCCGATATCGTGACATATCCGGCGGGTCCGCGCTCGCCGTACATCTCGCGGCCGACCCGGGTGATGTCGCCACCGCGACGCGGCCGGGTGCGATGTGCACTTTGCGTCAGCCGTCCACGAATACGCTCTGCTGGTTGTCGTGGACGCCGGTGAACATTTCGGTCGGGGTGAGGGGCCGTGACGCCACCGTAGGCATGATCCCTTCGCGATGACGGCGAAACATCTAGGGTGAGGCCGTGCTGCGTGGACTGGTGCTCGACTTCGGTGGCGTGCTCGCCGGCCCGGATACGGACCCCGAGGCACTCGCGGCGGTCGTCGCCGAGTTGCGCCGCCGCGGGGTGCGCACCGCGATCCTGAGCAACGATCCCGGTGGCCCGCACGCGCAATGGTTGCGGGATCTCGCCGGGACCTTCGTCGACGAGGTGGTGCTGTCGGGGGATGTGGGGGTCGCCAAGCCCGATGCCGAGAGCTTCCGGCTCGTCGCCGAACGCCTCGGGCTCGCACCTTCCGAATGCGTCTTCGTCGACGACCTGGCGGGCAACGTGCGGGGCGCCGTGGCTGCGGGGATGGTCGGCGTCCACCATGATGGTCCCCACACCGTGATGGCCGAATTGGCTGTTCTCTTCGGCATCGCCGCAGGACGATCCGGGCAACCCGGAAGTGAGGGGGACGTTCGGCAATGACGAGTCGGATGACGGCGCAGGACGCGTCGTACTACTACCTGGAGACGAGCAACACGCCGATGCACATCGGCTCGCTGGCGATTCTCGAGCCGCCCGACGGGGGAGTTCACTACGACCGGGTGCTCGAGTTGGTCGAGCAGCGGCTCGCGGAGGTTCCGCGTTACCGCCAGAAAGTGCGTGAGGTGGCCTTCGGGCTCTCCCGGCCGGTGTGGATCGACGACCGGGACTTCGACATCACGTACCACGTCCGCAGATCCGCGGTCCCGCGTCCGGGCACCGACGATCAGTTGCACGACCTCGTCGCCCGGCTGATCTCGAGACCCCTCGACCGGACCCGCCCGCTGTGGGAGATGTACGTCGTCGAGGGGCTTGCCGGCGACCGCTGCGCAGTGTTCACCAAGTCTCATTCGGCGCTGGTCGACGCCGAGCAGTCGCTCGAGATCGGCCAGGTGCTGTTCGACCGGGACGCGATTCCGCGCGAGGTGCCGGAAGAGTTGTGGATGCCGGAGCAGGAACCGTCGGAATCGGCGTTGCTCGTCGGAGCACTCGCCGAACTGGTCGCGCGGCCCGGTGAAGGCGTGGCCGCGGTGCGGTCGGCGGTGGGCAACCTTGCGTCCACGCTCACCGAAACCGTGGACGCGGTGAGCCGTATCGCCCGCACCGCGGCGCAGTCCGCCCCCGAATCGCCGCTGAACGCGTCGATTTCCCGCAGCAGGCGTTTCGCTGTCGTGGAGTCCGACCTCGAGCCGTACCGGAAGATTCGTTCCCGATACGGCTGCACGGTCAACGACGTGGTGCTCGCCGTCATCGCCGGGGCACTGCGGTACTGGCTGCTTTCCCGCGGCGAGCCGCTGACCGAGGCCACCGTCGTCCGCTCGATGGTTCCCATGTCGGTCTACGTGCGTGACGCCGGCGGCGAGGGTACGGACGGGACGACCACGGTGCATCCTCAAGGCGAGGTGTCGTCGTTCCTCGTCGACCTCCCGGTCGGGGAGCCGAACGCCGTCGTGCGGCTGTCGCACATCGCCCACGCCGGGGAGGCGTACGCGCGGGAGCGCAGGCGGGTCGCGGCGCAGTCCATGATCCGGCTGTCCGGGTTCGCGCCGGCGACCATGCACGCGGTCGGAGTGCGCGCCGCGTCGGGTTTCTCGCAGCGCGTGTTCAATCTCATGATCACCAACGCTCCGGGGCCGCAGTATCCGCTGTATCTGGGAGGGGCACGACTGCTCGGGATGTATCCGGTCTCGCCGTTGCTCAAGAATCAGGCCCTGAGTGTCGCGCTGACGTCGTACGACGGAAAGATCTACTACGGTTTGAATGCGGACCGCGATGCCATGCCCGACGTGCATGTGCTGACGTCGCTGCTGCACGAATCGCTCGAGGAGTTGTCGGATGCCAGTAGGTGAGAAGTGACGCGTGTCTATGTACCGGCGACGCTCGGGATGCTGCAGCGTCTCGTCGCCGAGAACGAGCTCGACGCGGTGGGGCGTACAGCGTTCGCGGTAACGCCCACCTTGCGTGAGGCCTACACCTCCGGCGACGACGACGAGCTCGCGGAGGTGGCCATGTCCGAGGCAGCGCGTGCCTCGGTGCGGCTGCTGGCTGCCGAGGACACCGGGGCGACCCCGGAGTTCGGGACGCGGCGTGTCGTGATCGCCGCGGATGTCGAGGGCGCAACCCCGCGCCCCGATCTCGACGACGCCGTGGTGCGCCTCGCCGGGCCGATCCCGATGAGCGCCGTCGCGTCCGTGCACGTGGATCTGAAGGCCGCGGAAGCGGACGTCGCGCGTGCGATGGAGGTTGTCGACGCGGGCGATCTGGGCGACGAGGAGGCCGAGTTCGTGCTCGGCGACGCCGAGGATCACGAACTGGCGTGGTACGCGGCGCAGGAGTTGCAGTTCCTGCTGGAATTGCTCTGACCGCTCGGAACGAGGACGCTTGTGAGTGGAGTCTCCACGTAACCTACGGAACCGTAACCTCTGATAACCTTCGCGGTCGTAGTTCCAGCGTGAGGAGAATCGGTCGATGGGTTTCAAGGAATGGATCGAAAGGCCCGCGGCCCATGTGGCACCGGGTGAGCGATCTCTGTCCAACGTGGTGCGAGGCGCGGTCGCGCGACTCACGACCCCACTGTTGCCCGATGATTATCTGCACTTGATCAACCCGTTGTGGTCGGCGCGTGAGCTTCGTGGGCGCATCGTCGAGGTCCGTTCCGAGACCCCCGACTCCGCAACCATCGTCATCAGGCCCGGCTGGGGCTTCGACTTCGGGTACTCGCCCGGTCAGTACATCGGCATCGGCCTGCACATCGACGGCAAGTGGCATTGGCGGTCGTACTCGCTGACCTCCACCCCGATCCGCACCGACAAGGTCATCTCGATCGCGGTGAAGGCGATGCCCGAGGGGTTCCTGTCGAGCCATCTCGTCGGTGGTGTGCCGGAAGGCACAATCGTGCGCCTCGCGGCTCCGCAGGGCGACTTCGTTCTTCCTGATCCGCCGCCCGAGAAGATCCTGTTCCTGACGGCCGGCAGCGGCGTCACACCGATCATGTCGATGCTCCGCACCCTCGATCGGCGTGCGGCCGACCGTGGCGTCGACATTGCCGACGTCGTGCATGTGCACTCGGCGCCCACCGCCGAGGACGTGATGTTCCGGTCCGAACTCGAGCAGTTCGACGCCAACCACGACCGCTACCGCTGCCACCTGCAATACACGCGTGAACAGGGCAAATTCGCCCTGTCGCAGCTAGACGAGGTATGTCCGGACTGGCGGGAGCGTCAGACCTGGGCGTGCGGACCGCAGCAGATGCTCGCCGATATCAGCGCTCACTGGGAGAAGGCGGGCCTCGAAGATCGCGTGCATCTCGAGCGCTTCGCGGTCACACGGGCCGATACCTCCGGAGCCGGGGGAACGATCACGTTCGCGAAATCCGGCAAGACGGTGACCGCCGACGGTGCCACCACCGTTCTCGAGGCGGGGGAGAGCGCAGGAGCGCTCATGCCCTTCGGTTGCCGGATGGGAATCTGTCAGACTTGTGTGGTGCCGCTCCAGAAGGGGTATGTGGTAGATCTCCGGTCGGGCGAGGAGCATGGAGAGGGCGAGCGAGTCCAGACCTGCATCTCCGTTGCGGCCGGCGACTGCACCATCGACGCCTGAGGCCTCGACCGCACAATCGATGCCCTGAGGGCACAACCATGAACGACGAGAGGGACCCGCTTGGCCATCACCGACATCCGCGAGTTCGCGCATCTGACCGACGCCGATATCGACGCTTTGGCAACAGAGTTCGATGCCATCCGGCGCGACGTCGAGAATTCGCGTGGGCCGCGTGACGCGCGGTACATCCACAACACGATTCGGCTGCAGCGAACGCTCGAGATCGTCGGCCGGATCGTGCTGCTCGGCTCGCGGCGGCGCTCACGCTGGCTGCTCGGCACGACCGCGTTGTCGCTCGCGAAGATCATCGAGAACATGGAGCTCGGGCACAACGTGATGCACGGGCAGTGGGACTGGATGAACGATCCGGAAATCCACTCCACGTCGTGGGAATGGGACCAGACCGGCCCGTCCGCTCATTGGAAGCGCGCCCACAACTACGAGCACCACACGTACACGAACATCGTGGGGATGGACGAGGACGTCGGATTCGGCATCCTGCGCATGACCCGCGACGAGAAGTGGCGCCCGATCAACCTGCTGCAGCCGGTCGCGAACGTGGTCCTCGCGCTGACATTCGAGTGGGGTATCGCGCTGCACGATCTGACGGCGCAGCGGATCGCGTGGGAGAAACAACTCGGTGACGGTCCGCGGCCCAGGATGTCCGGGCCCGACCGCGAGTTCGTGGCGAAGGCCGGCCGCCAGGTGTTCAAGGACCTGGTGCTGTTCCCCGCCGCGACCGGACCGGCATGGCGCAGCACGCTCACGGCGAACCTGACGGCCAATGTCGTGCGCAATATCTGGGCGTACCTGGTGATTTTCTGCGGACACTTCCCGGACGGCGCCGAAAAGTTCACGGTCGAGCAGTTCGAGGACGAGTCGCGCGGTCAGTGGTACCTGCGGCAGTTGCTCGGTAGCGCGAACATCACCGGTGGCCGGGTCATGGACTTCATGACCGGCAACCTCAGCTACCAGATCGAGCACCACCTCTTTCCGGACCTGCCGAGCAATCGCTACCGGGAGATCGCGGCCCGGGTCCGTGCGCTGTGCGGCAAGTACGACCTGCCGTACACGACCGGACCGATCGGACGGCAGTACATGCTGGCACTGCGCACCATCCACAAACTGGCGTTGCCGGACACCCTTCTGCGGGCGACGTCCGACGATGCGCCGGAGACGTCGTCGGAGCGTAAGTTCGAGCGACTCCGTGCTGCCGCAGCACTGCCGGCTCTCACCGAGGACCCCGTCACGGGACGTCGCCGTGGGTTGCTCACCGCGCTGCGCTCGCATGCCGAGCACACGGTGGCGATGCGACGTGCGCGTCGCCGGAATCGGCAGTAATCGACGCCGCCCGCCCGTAAGTGATTCCGATCACACGTCCGAAATCGCCTAACCTACGGAGCCGTAACCTACGGTAGAGTAGCCGCCATGGCGATATCGGACATCAAGGAATACGCGCACCTTACGGAGGCGGACGTCGAGGCCATCGGCCGCGAGCTCGATGCCATCCGGCGCGATATCGAGGAGTCGCGCGGTGAGCGCGACGCCCGATACGTCCGCAACACGATCCGGTTGCAGCGCGGCCTCGAGGTCGGTGGACGTCTGGTCCTGTTCGGTTCCAAGAAGCGCTCGCTGTGGTGGCTGGGCACCGGAATGCTCTCGTTGTCGAAGATCATCGAGAACATGGAGCTCGGGCACAACGTGATGCACGGGCAGTGGGACTGGATGAACGACCCAGAGGTCCACTCCGCCAACTGGGAGTGGGACAACGTCGATCCGTCGGCGCACTGGAAGATCACCCACAACCACCTGCACCACAAGTTCACGAACATCCTGGGTATGGACGACGATGTGGGCTACGGGTTGCTCCGCGTCACCCGCGACCAGCGTTGGAAGCCGTTCTACCTCGGCAACATCGCCTACAACGCGATCCTGGCGTCGCTGTTCCAGTACGGCATCGCGATCCAGTTGCTCGAACTCGGCAAGGTCATCCAGGGTCGCGACGACCGCGAGATCACCAAGAAGCACGGCGCCGAGGTGCTCGCGAAGATCGCGAAGCAGGACCTGCGCGACTACGTCGTCTATCCGGCGCTCACGGGCAAGTCGTGGAAGACCACGATCACCGCGAACGCCACGGCGAACTTCGTCCGCAACGTGTGGACCAACGCCGTGATCTTCTGCGGGCACTTCCCGGACGGTGCGGAGAAGTTCACGAAGCAGGACGTCGAGAACGAGACGCACGCCGAGTGGTACCTCCGGCAGATGCTCGGGTCCGCCAACATCTCCGGCGGCAAGATCATGGACTTCATGACCGGCAACCTGAGCTACCAGATCGAGCACCACATCTACCCGGACCTGCCGTCCAACCGGTACGCGGAGATCGCCGTGCGCGTGCGGCAGTTGTGCGACAAGTACGACCTGCCGTACACCACCGGTCCGCTGGCCGTGCAGTACTGGAAGTCCTGGCGCACCATCGCGAAGCTCTCGCTACCCGACAAGTTCCTCAAGGACGACCGCGACGCCGCCCCCGAGACCGCATCGGAGCGGGGCTTCGGTGGCCCGGCGGAGATCGATCCGGTCACAGGACGCCGGCGCGGTCTGGCCACCACGATCGAGACGACCCGCAAGCGCGGTCTCGTCCGCAGGATTCTCGGCATGCGCTGAGTTCGCGAGCGTGTGCTGCACGCCCCGAACGATGATCGAACCCCGGCACCGGAACTGGTGCCGGGGTTCGATGCATTCGATCACCAGGAGTCGTTGGACGCCAGCGAGGCGAGCAGTTCGCGCACGGCCTGCGCCCGGCGCAGCGACTTGCCCTCGAGGCGGTCGAGCGCGCACTCGGGGTCGGCGGGCGGCCCGAGATGCGTACAGCCGCGGGGGCAGTCGGCGACCGCCGCGGCGAGATCGGTGAAGGCCGCGACGACGTCATCGGGCTGGATATGCGCGAGCCCGAACGACCGGATGCCCGGAGTGTCGACCACCCAGCCACCGGACGGAAGCGGAAGCGCGACGGACTGGGTCGACGTGTGCCGGCCCTTCCCGACACCGGAGACCACACCCGTGGCGCGGTCGGCGTCGGGGACGAGGCGATTGACAAGGGTCGATTTGCCGACGCCGGAGTGGCCGATCAATGCGGTGACCCGGCCGGTGAGACGCTCGGTGAGATCGGAAAGATCGTTGTCCTGGCCGACGGCCAGCACGGGGATGTCCAGATCGGCGAACTGCGACGCGAATTCCTCCGGGTCGGCGAGATCGCTCTTGGTCAGCCCCAGCATCGGGGCGAGCCCGCCCGCGTACGCGGCGACCAGCGCGCGCTCCACGAGCCCGGTGCGGGGCGGCGGATCGGCGAGCGCGACGACGATGAGCAGTTGCGACGCGTTCGCCACCACGATCCGTTCGAACGGGTCCGTGTCGTCGGCTGTCCTGCGGAGCACGGTGGTGCGTTCCTCGACCCGCACGATGCGCGACAGGCTGTCGGGACGGCCGGAAAGGTCGCCGACCACCCCCACCCTGTCTCCGACCACGATCGGCGTACGGCCCAGTTCGCGTGCGCGCATTGCCACCACGGGCCGCTGCGGATCGCCACCCAGGACGACCCCCCAGCGCCCACGGTCCACCGAGAACACCATGCCCTCCACCGCATCGAGATGGGCGGGCCGATCCTTGGTACGCGGTCGCGAACTCTTGCCCGGACGGACCCGGACGTCGGACTCGTCGTACTGCCGCCGGCTCAGGAGCGTGCTCCCGTCAACATCGCCGCCCACAGACCTTCGAATCCGGGGAGGGTCTTGGCGGTCGTGCCGATGTCCTCGACCTCGACGCCGTCGACGACGAGACCGAGGATCGCGCCGGCAGTCGCCATCCGGTGGTCGGCGTAGGAGTGCCAGACACCGCCTGTCAGGGTGGCCGGTTCGATCAGGAGGCCGTCCTCGGTTTCCGTGGCGATGCCGCCGAGCCGGCCGATCTCGGCTGCCAGCGCGGCGAGCCGGTCGGTCTCGTGGCCCCGCAGGTGTGCGATACCGCGAAGACGCGAGGGGGTCGATGCCAGCGCGGCCACCGCGGCCACCGTGGGCGTCAGTTCACCGACGTCGTGCAGGTCGATGTCGATGCCGGTGAGCGTGGCCGGTCCCCGCACCGTGAGCGTCCCGTCCGACAGCGACACAGCCGCTCCCATGCGCTCGAGGATGTCCCGGATGGCGTCGCCCGCCTGCGTGGTCTTCTCCGGCCAGCACGGGACCGACACTGTGCCTCCGGTGACCGCGGCGGCGGCGAGAAACGGGGTGGCATTCGAGAGGTCGGGTTCGACGACCACGTCGTGGGCGGCGATCGGGCCGGGCAGCACCCGCCACGTGTTCGCCTCCGAGGTGTCGACGTGCACGCCCGCGTTGCGGAGCATGTCGACCGTCATGTCGATGTGCGGGGTGGACGGGACGGGCTTGCCGTCGTGGTGCACGGTCACACCGTCGTCGAACCTCGCGGCGGACAGCAACAGACCGGACACGAACTGCGACGACCCGGACGCGTCGATCGTGACGGACCCGCCGCGCACGCCGGCGCGACCGTGGACCGTGAAGGGCAGCGTGTCGCCGTCGATGTCTGCGCCGAGTGCCCGGAGTGCGTCCAGCACCGTGCCCATCGGCCGGGATCGTGCCTGCTCGTCCCCGTCGAAGCGGACGTCCCCGTCGGCCAGCGCAGCCACCGGCGGAACGAAGCGCATCACGGTCCCCGCGAGGCCGCAGTCCACCGCGCCGGCTCGCAGGGGTCCCGGAGTCACGTCCAGGGTGGTGCCGCCGTCGCGCTCGGTGATCGCCGCTCCGAGGGTTCGCAGCGCAGCGATCATGAGGTCGGTGTCGCGGCTGCGCAGCGCTCCGGTCACCGTCGAGGGGCCGGCCGCCAGGGCCGCCAGGACGAGGGCACGGTTGGTGATGGACTTGGATCCAGGCAGCGTCACGGACGCGTCGACGGGGGACACGGCTCGGGGTGCTTTCCACAGGCTCACCCGTCCATCTTCGCCCATGGTCCGCCCGGGCATCGACTCCCACCCGTCCGCGCGACCGGTGTGTGCCGTGTCGGCGGTCGCTGCCACACTCGTGGGCATGTGCGGCAGGTATGCGTCGACGGCCGATCCGGCCACTCTCGCGATGGAACTCGACGCGATCGACGAGACGGGCGACGAGGAACTGCGGCCCGACTACAACGTCGCGCCCACCACGCAGGTGCTCACCGTGGTGGCGCGGCACGACCGCGACGATGCGGACGGCCCGGCGCGGCGCCGTATCCGGCGGATGCGCTGGGGACTGGTGCCTCCGTTCGCGAAGGAGGTGTCTTCGGGCGCTCCGCTGTTCAATGCACGGTCCGAGTCGGTGGCAACCAAACCGTCGTTCGCGCATTCGCTGCGTTACCGACGGTGCCTCGTTCCGATGGACGGCTGGTACGAGTGGCAGGTGGAACCGGCGCCGGACGGCAAGACCCGCAAGGTGCCGTATTTCATGGCGCCCGCCGACGGTGCACGCGTCTACATGGCGGGTCTGTGGGCGGTGTGGCGCGATCCGCGTACCCCCGACGCGCCACCGCTGATGAGCACCACGATCCTCACCGCGGATTCCGTTGCGCAACTGGGCAATATGCACCACCGGATGCCCCTGATGCTCCCGCCCGAGCGGTGGGATGCCTGGCTCGATCCCGACAGCCTCGGACACCCCGACCTCATCGTGCCGAGCGAAGACGCCGTGGCGCGGATTCGGATCCGCAGGGTGTCGGACAAGGTCAACAGCGTGCGCAACAACGGCCCGGAACTGCTCGTGCCCGACGACGGCGCCGGCGACCAGATGGCGTTGCTGTAGCGGCTGCGCCGTCAGTGACCTGCTGCGACCGGGGCGACCACGGCTCCGGTCAGGCGGATCAGGTCCGCGGGGGCGAGTTCGATTTCGAGGCCGCGCCGCCCCGCGCTGCACAACACCTTGTCCCAGTGGCCCGCCGACGCGTCGATCACCGTCGGGAGGCGTTTGCGCTGACCGAGCGGGGAGATGCCACCGAGTACGTAGCCGGTCGCGCGTTCCGCGGCGGCGCGCTCGGCCATCGTGGCCTTGCCGCCACCGAGCGCCGCCGACGCGGCCTTGAGCGACAGCGTCTCCGGGACGGGGACGACGGCGACGCCCAGCTTGCCGGACGGCAGGGCGATCACGAGTGTCTTGAAGATCTGGGCGGGCACCACGCCGAGGCGGTCGGCGAGCGCCTCGACCGCCTCGGATCCGAAAGAGCCGGACCGAGGGTCGTGGGGGTATTCGTGGACCACGTGGGGCACCTTCTCGCGGGTGAGAAGCGTGGTGGCGGGGGTCGACGTGGATGCCATGTGCTCACCTTAGGCAACAGCGTTCCCTCATTCTGTGGCAACGCGCTGCGGCGACCGGCGCGCATAGGCTCGCGCGGCCCGCACCCGGTCGCCGCACCGAGTGCAGCACCAGTACCGGCGTGCGTGAGTGCGCAGCAGGAAGCGATCGCACGGGGTCGCACCGCAGCGGGATATGAGCGATGCGCTCTCGCCGGTCAGCAACGCGGCGGCGTCCTCGGCGATCTGCATCATCGCGTGCTCGACGATCCGAGTCGTCGGATGGATCGAGGTCCGGCGTAATCCCGTCTTCTCCTCGTACCTGAGGACGACCGCGCTGGGCACGGTGGTGAGTGCTCGGTTGATGCCCTCCAGTGCCGCCGGATCGGGAGCGTTCCCGTTCACATGGGCGGCGAACACCGTGCGCAGGTCCGTCCGCAATCCGACGAGTTGGCTCCGGCAGTAGGCCAGAAGTTCGGTGTCGCGAGGCGCGAGACCGTGACCGATCAGCCATCCGGTGGCCTCCGTCGGCGTGCTCAATTCGTCTGCCTCGAGTCCGCCGGGGAGGCTCACGGTGCTGTTGACCAGCGCCAGACTCCAGTGAGTCTCGGCGCCGGGCGCCGGCGGGAGCGGAATCGTCACCATGCCTCTCATGGTAACCGTTGTGGTTTTCCGTGAGATCCCCGTACAGTGAACCTCACGTTGAATGGCAACTGTTTCCGTGAGAGTTGAGATCGCTTCATGCTCGAGCCGCGCACGTCCGGCACCGCCCCTTTTTCCCTTTCCGTGCTCGACAACGCACATACCGGCGTCGGGAGCACCGTTCAGGAGACCTTCCAGGAGATCATCGCGCTGGCGAAGCTGGCCGACCGGCGGGGATACCGACGTTTCTGGATGTCCGAACACCACGCGATGCCGGGCGCTGCCACGTCGTCACCCCAATTGATGGTGGCGCGATTGACCGGCGAAACCGAACGCATCCGGCTCGGTGCGGGCGGGGTCATGCTGCCCAACCATGCGCCCCTGGTGATTGCCGAACAGTTCGGCATGCTCGACACCCTGGCCCCCGGGCGGATCGATCTCGGCGTCGGCCGGGCACCCGGCACGGACGGCGCGACCGCGGCAGCGCTGCGGCGGCATCGTGGCGCCGGCGACGACTTTCCTCAGCAGGTTCTGGAACTGCTCGGGTTTCTCGACGACGAGTTTCCGCAGGGACATCCTTACCGCGACGTTCACGCGGTACCCGGTCCGTGGCAGGCCGAGCAGAACGAAGTACCCCGAGCCACGACCCGGCCCGGCGTGTGGATCCTGGGTTCCTCGCCGTACTCCGCGCAGTTGGCAGGGCGGCTAGGGCTGCCCTATGCCTTCGCCTTGCAATTCGGCAGCGCCGATGTCGTCACCGCTATGGCGCTGTACCGCAAGCATTTCCGGCCGTCCGCCGTGCTCGCGGAGCCGTACGGTCTGGTCAGCGTCGGAGTCGTTGCCGACGACGATCCCGTGGAGGCCCGGCGTCAATCCGCGTCCACCGCGATGGGCATGTTGCGGATGTTCCGGCGCGAGCCGTACTCCCTGCTCCGTCCGGAAGACGTCGAGGCGTACCCCGCCACGGCCCAGGAGCGGCAGATCCTGGACGAATGGACGGACCGCACGCTGCACGGCACAGCGCCGACCGTGGCCCACCGCCTCGAGCAACTCCACGAGCACACCGGCGTCGACGAGGTGATGCTGGTTCTGGTGGGCCACTCCCGGCAGGCCCAGGCCCGGACAGTGGAACTCATGGCCGATCACTACGGTCTGCCCGGACTCTGACAAGCACAATCCCGGTACGACACGGACGCCCGAACAATTCGGCGCATCCGCACACTCGACCACTCGGTCTCGAGAAGGAGAACACCATGACGTCCCCCCGCCGCGCGCTGCTCGTCGTCGACGTGCAGAACGAGTACTTCGACGGTCCCATGCAGATTCAATATCCCCCGCGCGAGGCGACCCTTGCGAACATCACCCGGATCCTCGACCACGCCGACGCCGCCGGACTGCCCGTCGCCGTCGTCCAGCACACACTCCCGGCCGAAGCTCCTGTCTACGCGGAAGGGTCGCACGGCTGGCAGCTGCATCCGGACGTGGCCGCCCGGGTCAAGCCGCACTGGAAGCAGGTCACCAAGAACTACGGATCGGTGTTCGGCAACACCGACGTGGCGCAGTGGCTGCGTGAGCAGAACGTCGACACCATCACGATCGTCGGTTACATGACCAACAACTGCGATCTGGCCACTGCCGCAGAAGCCGAAGTGCACGGCCTCGTCGCGGAGATCATCTCCGACGCCACCGGCGCGATCCACCTCGCCAACGCAGCGGGCAAGGTTTCTGCCGAGCAGGTTCACACCACACTGATGACGCTGTTCCACTCCAACTTCGCCGCGGTCGCGAGCACCGAGATGTGGACCGACGCCGTGTCGTCGGGCACCGCCCTTCCCAAGGACAATCTCGTCGCGTCGGCACTCGAGGGACGAAACTCCTTCAGCTGACGCCGGGTCTTCCGCACGGAGGAGACCGAGACATCAGGACGGACGTTCAGGACGGACGTTCAGGACGGATGAGAGCGGGCGCCGCACCCTTCGGGGTTCGGCGCCCGCTTCGCAAGCAAAGGACGCGTACTCGGCGCCACCGGCCGAAGCGGCAGAGTCAACGTCATGTAGACGCTGTGGGGATCGTCCCGGTAATCACCGAAGGGCCCACAGACGACGAAGCCCGCGCCGGCATACAGTGCCCGCGCCGGAGCGAAGAACTCCGTGCTTCCCGTCTCCAGCGAGATTTGCCGGACACCGCGTGAGACCGCGTCGGCGAGCAGGTGGCGCAGGATTTCCCGGCCCACACCGTGTCCTCTCCGGCGAGGGTCCGTGCGCATCGACTTGAGCTCTTCGTGCTCCTGCCCGAGTGCGGCGAGGGCACCTGTCGCTGCGATTGCCTCACCCCACTCGCCGACCCAGAGCCGCACGCCCGGCTGCCGGAGACCGGACAGGTCCAGGGCGTGCCTGCTCTCCGGGGGCGCCGTCGGGGCGAGCTCGTCCAGATGAGCCTGGAGGAATGCGGCCAGGCGGGGGTCGGAGAAATCGGCGCGATGGATGTGGAGCGTCACGGCGCAAGGGTAGCCAGGAGACCCGACGGCCGAATGCCGAGATCCGGTCCTCGCCGGCGTCATCTATCCCCCTTGGCGCGGAGACACCGCCGCCGACCAGCCGACCCGCGCGCCGACTCGCCGCCCGTCGGGAACAAGTCCGGTATGCGGTGTGTTGACCCCTTCGGACGTGCCCGCCGGCGCGACCGCTGTTGCTCGAGGATCGGAGACCCTGTTGGCAATCCTTTGCCCGCCCCGTCCGGCTACGGCAGGACCGGTAGCCTTCACGGAGAACGTCGGTGAAGGGATCGGTGTGGTCGAGGAGTCTGTCGAACAATTGGCCGAACGGTTCGAGCGTGAGGCACTGCCGCTGCTCGACCAGCTCTACGGTGCTGCGTTGCGGATGACCCGCAACCCGGCTGACGCCGAAGATCTCGTCCAGGAGACGTATATCAAGGCGTTTTCCGCGTTCGCGTCCTTCCGTGAAGGCACGAACATCAAGGCCTGGCTGTACCGCATCCTCACGAACACCTACATCAACTCCTACCGGAAGCGGCAGCGGCAGCCCGCGCAGTATCCGACGGACGAGATCACCGACTGGCAGCTCGCGGCGACCGCGGAGCACTCGTCGACGGGGCTCCGTTCAGCGGAGGTCGAGGCGCTCGACGCGCTGCCCGACGACGACATCAAGGCGGCGTTGCAGGAACTCCCCGAAGACTTCCGCATGGCGGTGTATTACGCCGACGTCGAGGGATTTCCGTACAAGGACATCGCCGAGATCATGGGAACCCCGATCGGGACGGTGATGTCGCGCCTGCACCGCGGCCGCAAGCAACTGCGTGGCCTGCTCGGCGACGTGGCTCGCGAACGCGGCTTCAATCGCGGCGGTGGAGTCGATGCGGCAGTGGATGTGGAACCGGGCGCGGGTGAACCGTCCGGGAACAGCGAGAACAGCAAGAACAGGAAGGGAGTCTCGCAGTGAGCGAGCCGACAGACTTCGAGCGGGTGGACTGCTCTGCGGTCATTGCGGACGTGTATCTGTTGCTGGATTCCGAGTGTGACGAGGATGCGCGAGCGAGACTCCAGGGGCACCTCGACGACTGTGGTGCCTGCCTCGAGGCCTACGGCATCGAGGAGAAGATCAAGTCCCTGCTGAGCCGCAAGTGTGGCGGAGAGCATGCGCCGGCGGGACTGCGGGAACGCCTGGTGCTGGAGATCCGCCGGAATGTGGTGGTGCACCACCACCGCGACGCCCAGAACTGACCGACTCGGCCCCCGAGCAAGAAGGACCGGAAAGCAACGCTTTCCGGTCCTTCCGTGTTTCCGAACGCCTCAGGCGTTGGGACGCTTGCCGTGGTTGGCGGCGTTCCCCTTGCGGCTACGCTTCTTGCGGCCTCGCTTACCCATGGTTGGATCTCCTTTCTCTTTCATTACAGTGTTTCACGTGCGGTCGAGTGGTCCTGTCGGCAGGTCCACCGTCCGGTTCGCGGAATGAGGTGTTCGATGGCAGAGGACGTACGGGCCGAGATGGTATCCACGGTCTTCGAGGTGGTGGTGAGCGAGGGACAGGTCGTCGCGGAAGGCGACACCCTGGTCATCCTCGAGTCGATGAAGATGGAGATCCCGGTGCTCGCGGAGACCTCGGGCACGGTGACGTCGGTCGGCGTCGCCGTGGGAGATGTGATCCAGCAGGGCGATCTCATCGCGGTCATCTCCTGAACAAGAAGGCGGCCTCCGTGTCCACCCTCAGTGCCCTTCTCGCCACCCACACCGATCTTCCCGGTGCCGCTGTCGACCACCTGCAGCGCGTCGTCGGGGAGTGGCAACTGCTCGCCGACCTGTCGTTCGCGGACGTGTTGCTGTGGGTGGACGCCGCGCCCGACGGGATCGTGTGTGTGGCGCAGTGCCGTCCCACCACCGCCTCGACCGTCATCCCGGAGGATGCGGTGGGGACCGTCGTGTCCGACGACGAACATCCTTATGTCCGTAAGGCTTTCAAATCGGGCGAGATCGTCACGGTCCGTCGCGGATCCAGCGACTCGATCCATTTGCGTCAGGCCGTGCCGGTGCGGTGGGCCGGGCAGGTGGTCGCGGTACTGAGCCGGGACGCCGCGCGGGTGTCACGGCGCTCGGCGAGTGCGCTCGAGACGGCATATCTCGAATGTGCCGATGCGCTCTACAGCATGATCAGCGAGGGAACGTTCCCCACTCCGGAAGCACGGTCGGACACGAAGTCCAGCCCCCGCGCCGGTGACGGTTTCATCCGTCTCGACCGTGAGGGCCGCGTCGTCTACGCCAGCCCGAATGCATTGTCCGCGTACCACCGCATGGGATTCAATTCCGACCTGCTGGGTCAGGACCTCGTCGAGACGACCCGCTCCCTCGTGACGGATCCGTTCGAAAGTGCGGACGTCTCCGAATATCTCAGCGGGGCCGTGCACGGACGGCTGGGACAGCGCATGGAGGTGGAGGCGCGCGGAGCGACGGTGCTCATCCGTGCTCTCGTCCTGTCGCCCGGCGGCCGCATCGAGGGCGCCGCTGTGGTCATCCGCGACGTCACCGAGGTCAAACGCCGTGACCGTGCCCTGCTCAGCAAGGACGCCACGATCCGGGAAATCCACCACCGGGTGAAGAACAACCTGCAGACGGTCGCGGCGCTGCTGCGGCTGCAAGCGAGGCGCACCGGCAATGTCGAGGCCAAAGAGGCGCTCGGCGAAGCGGTGCGCCGGGTCACGTCGATTGCGCTGGTGCACGAAGCCCTGTCGATGTCGGTCGACGAAGAGGTCGACCTCGACGGTGTTTTCGACCAGTTGATCCCGATCGTGGTGGATGTCTCGGCGGTGGGCAGCCAGATCCGGGTGCGCCGTGAGGGAAACCTCGGTGTGTTCCCCGCGGATCGCGCTACCCCGCTCGTGATGGTGCTCACCGAACTCGTGCAGAACGCCGTCGAGCACGCATTCGACCCCGGTGTTCACGGCACGGTGACGGTCCGGGCGAACCGGTCGGCCCGGTGGCTCGACGTCGTCGTGCGGGACGAGGGCAAAGGCCTGCCCGAGGGGTTCCGTCTCGAAGATTCCGACCGTCTCGGGCTGCAGATCGTGCGGACGCTGGTCGCTGCCGAACTCGGCGGCACGCTCGACCTGGCCGCGAACGAGACCGGCGGAACCGACGCGCGCCTGCGACTGGCACTCGGCAAGGTTGCCGGAACCTGATCCACGTTGTCGGCGAGACACCTACGACGTACGAAGGCCCGGTCCCCTCGGGGGCCGGGCCTTCGTACAAGTCGCGATCGTCAGACCGTGGTGCGAGCCCGGGTGCGGGCGTTGCGGCGCTTGAGTGCGCGTCGCTCGTCTTCGCTCATGCCGCCCCATACGCCGGCGTCCTGACCCGATTCGAGGGCCCACGAGAGGCACTCGGCGGTGACGGGGCAGCGGTTGCACACGAGCTTGGCATCGGCAATCTGCGCGAGAGCCGGTCCACTGTTGCCCACAGGGAAGAACAGTTCCGGATCCTCGTCGCGGCAGATGGCTTCGTGGCGCCAGTCCATGCTTCTACTCTCCTTCGATGGTGCTGTGCACCGGATGATTGTCTGTGCGTGTTCACGCTTTCGGCGCGAAGTATTTCCGCGCGGTTACTTGTGAATGCTTTCACGAACTTGCGTGAAGTCAAGAGAATCGACCGCGACCGTGTGGAAGCTCACGCCGACGAAGGGGCGAAGCATTCGTCAATCCTTCTTTCTACACCTGTTCGGCCGAAAAGTAAGCAGAATCACAACATTCGAGCACGCTGCTCACTGTGCAGGAGCGACGACTTCGAGTATCGAAGGCACGGACACGAACTCCACATCGGTGCGAAGCCCCAGGTAGTCGCCGTCCACCTGCAGACCGATCGGTCGCGTCGACCGTGCGCGCACGTGCGTGACGTCGTCCGCGCGCAACAGATACGGAGACGACGGATCTCCCTGCTTCGCGAGCAACTGCCGCACGACGCGAAGGCTCGGCACGACCCGCATCGTCGCCATCGCGAAGACCCCGAGGCCCGTGCCGAACGACGTACCCGGGTTCGTGTGCACCGGGCGCCTGTCGAGAAAGGTCCACGGGCTCGAGTTGGACACGAAGGCGTAATACACCCCGGCGACCGGATCCTGGCCCGGCACTTCGAGCGTGAGTGCCGGTTCGATCCGCTTCGACGCGAAGAACTGTGTGATCGCATGTCGCACATACCGCGAACTCGTCGCCTTCTTGCCGCTGAGACGACTCAGATCGACCGCTTCGCACACCTGCGCGTCGAGACCGAGCCCCGCGTTGAATACGAACCACCGCCCGTCGCAGTGGCCGAGCCCGATGCGGCGGGCCGTGCGATCGGCGAGCAGGGCGAGCAGTTGTTCCGTCGCCTCCATCGGGTCCGGTGCGATCCCGAGAGAGCGAGCGAACACGTTCGCCGATCCGCCCGGCACCACGGCGAGGCGAGGCAGCGTCGGATCGGGACCACGGTCGGGGGAAGGCCCCAGCAGGCCGTTGACGATCTCGTTCACGGTGCCGTCGCCACCGTGAGCGATGACGACATCCATCCCGTCCGCGTGTGCGGAACGTGCCAGGTCCGCGGCATGCCCCCGGTGCGTCGTATGCGCCACGGTGAGCTGCGTTCTGCCCGACAGCGCGTGAGCCAGCCGGTCACGACCGGCCGGAGTGGTGGTCGTCGCGTTCGGGTTCACGATCAGCAGGGCACGCACGGAGCATCAGCCTAAGTGCTATCGCGCCGGTCCACTACGCTGGTCGGGTGCCCACTGAAACACCTCGTACCCGTACCCCGTCGACCGTCAAGGTTGCCGGGTCGCTCGTCGTGCTCGAAGGCGTCATCGCCATCGGGTTCGCGGTGTACTCGGTCATCCGGGCATGGTCGGGTAACTACGACCAGTCGGTGAGTAACGGCTACGGCCTCGCGCTGTGGCTGTCGATCCTCTTCGGCGGCGTCCTGGCCGCGGGCATCGCGCTCCTGCGCGGCGCGCACTGGGGACGTTCGATCGCTGTCGTCGCGCAGCTTCTGCTGTTGCCCGTGGTGTGGTCGCTCCTCACCGATTCCCATCAGGTGTTCCTCGGTGCGCTCATGGGGCTGATCGTGGTGCCGGCGCTCGTGCTCCTCTTCAGCCCCGCCACCACCCGGTGGCTCGCCCGCGACTACGTGCCCGAGGACGAGCACTGAACCGGGCCGCGTCGGAGGCCGGTCAGGCGCCGAGCTCGCGCAACGCGTCACCGCTGAGACGGAACGTCGTCCACTCGTCCTGAGGGACCGCACCCAGCGACCGGTAGAAACCGATGGACGGCTCGTTCCAGTTCAGCACGGACCAGCTCAGCCGGGTGTAACCGCGCTCCACGCATTCGTGGGCCAGTGCGGAGAGCAGCGCGCGCCCGTGTCCCGCACCGCGATGTTCCGGCCGGACGTAGAGGTCCTCGAGATACACGCCGTGGACCCCGTCCCACGTGGAGAAGTTCCGGAACCACAGCGCGACCCCGACGACGGTGCCGTCCGCCTCTTCCGCCACATGGCCGAACACCGACGGCTCCGGACCGAACAACGCGGACCGGATCTGTTCGGTCGTCACAGTGCACTCGTGCCGGGCCTTCTCGTACTCCGCAAGGTCGTAGATCAGGCCGGTAACGGCGTCGACATCGTCGGGACGGACTCTGCGGATCACGGGCGGTACGCCTTTCGGGAGCGTCGGAGGGGTCTGCACGATGTGCCGGGAAGATGCCGCGTCGTTACCGCACACCGGAGCGCCGAATACGCGAGGATCGACCCGTGACAACCGTACTTGCAGTGGCAAACCAGAAGGGTGGCGTCGCCAAGACCACCACCGTCGCGTCGCTGGGGGCCGCCCTGTCCGCGCTGGGACAGCGGGTGCTCCTCGTCGACCTCGATCCCCAGGGATGTCTCACCTTCTCCCTGGGCCACAACCCGGACCGGCTCGACAAGTCGGTGCACGACGTCCTCGTGGGGGAGACCAAGGTGCAGGAGGTGCTGGTCGAGGCGGGAGAAGGCATCACGCTCATGCCCGCGACCATCGACCTGGCCGGTGCCGAGGCGATGCTGCTCATGAAACCGGGCCGGGAATACACCCTCAAACGCGCACTGGCGACGGTCGCGGACGACTTCGACGTGGTGATCGTCGACTGTCCTCCGTCCCTCGGGGTGCTCACCCTCAACGGGCTCACCGCGGCAGACTCCGTCCTCGTCCCGCTGCAGTGCGAAACGCTCGCACACCGCGGCGTCGGTCAGCTTCTGCGGACGGTCCAGGAGATCAAGCAGATCACCAACCCCGAACTCGAACTCCTCGGCGCACTTCCCACGCTGTACGACTCGCGGACCACACACAGTCGTGACGTGCTCGCCGACGTGTCGGACCGGTACGACCTGCCGGTGCTCTCGCCACCCATCCCGCGAACCGTGCGGTTCGCCGAGGCGTCTGCATCGGGTTCGACCGTGCTCGCCGGTCGGAAGAACAAGGGCGCGGACGCCTACCGGGAACTGGCCGAGAACCTGCTCGCGTCGTGGACGAAGGACACCGCACTGCCCACGCTGGACTGACCCCGGCGTCGTCAGCGCAGCGCGACGACCTGGTCTCCGCGTTGCTCGAGCACGAGTTCACCGGTGACCGCGACGTCCACGTCCGGTGCGTCGCCTCGTTCGACGGGAATCCGCCGCCGGACGTTGCCGGACGCGGGATCGACCGCCGCGACCGCGTCGTCGACCGGCAGGAGCAGTGAGCCGGCCATCGCCGCTCCGGTCCCGAGGGTGTCCTCGACGGTCCATGCCGGTGCGAAATCCTCGGGGGAGAGGGCGACCGTGTCGAGACCCGTCCACCAGACCAGTACCCCCTCCTGTTCGGTGGCGGGTGCGGTGCCGTTGCCGGCGACACGTCCGAGGTCGTGGGTGTCGACGAGTGCGCCCGAGCCGTCGTACACCGCGATGCGTGGGCCGCCGCCGGGTCCCGGCGGCATGTACACAGCGGTGCGTTCACCGAGTACGGCGACGATGCGTGCGCCTGCTCCGGTCTGTGCGTCCGGCAGCACCGACGACGCGTATTGCTCGGGTTTCTGACTGTCGTCGGGAGTGGGGTCCAGCAAGGTGAGCCGATTGGCCGGTTCGTTCGGGCACTGCTCGAGTACCGCGAGACGGCTGGTCCCGGCGTCGGCGGAGAGTAGTTCGCAGCCGGACCGGGGCTGGGCGCGCGGGTTGACGGGGGCGTCGACGTACCCGTATTCGACGGTGCGCACGAGGTCGGACCGCCACATCTCGAGCCGGGTGTCGCCGAGTGCGATGACGTGGGAGCCGGCGTCGATGAGCCGGATCTCCTCGTCTGCGTCACCGGTTCGCTGCGCCCCGCGCGCTCCGCTGTCCGAGTCGAGCGCGGTGACCTGGCCGCAGCCGCGTGCGTCGCGGTAGACCGAGACCACCGAACCCCACGCACCCGTTGCGGCGCACAGCGGACGGTTGCGCTCATACCGCCATCGTTCGTCGCCGGTGACCGGATCCCGGCCCACCACCGTGTTCGCGTCGGCCGTCGCGACGGTGCCTCCGAGCGCGACGGGCGCCGACGTGGCCCCGCTGGGTGCCTGCCACACCTCGGTGAGGGTGTCGGGCAGCGTGCCGGCGAGCGGGGGAGCGGACACCGGCTCGTCCCACGTGATCGAGGTGGTGCCGCGCGCATCGGACCGAAGCCAGACGACACTCGCCGCCACCAGGACGGTGACGACGAGTGTGGCGGCGACGAGCAGATCCGTGCGTGTGCGGCGCTCCGGCGCGAGCACGGGTCCTACTGAGCCGGCGATGCCGCGACGGTGTCCGCGCTCGAGGCGTCCTGTGAGGCCGTGTCGTGGCCCGCGGCGCCGTTGCCGTTGCCGTTGCCGCGACGACGGCGACGACGCCGTGCCGGGGAAGCGGGTGCGTCGGAACCGGCGCGCTCGGATGCGCCCTCGGCCTGCGGGTCCTTCTGTTGGCCGTTCGACGCCTTCGGCTCCGTAGCGTCGGCGCCCGAGGCGGCAGCGGTGTCACCGTCGGACGCCTTGCCGCGGACGGTGCGGCGGCGCACGCGGTTGCGCTTGGGCCGGGACGCCGTCTCCTCGCGATCCTCACGCGGGCGACGTTCGGCGGGCTCGCTCTCGGCGGACCGCGCCGGAGCCTGCTTGTGCACGCGCCCCGTGGTGCCGGCAGGAATGCCGAGTTCCTCGAAGAGGTGCGGCGAACTGGAGTAGGTCTCGACCGGATCGGGCATGTTGAGGCCGAGCGCCTTGTCGATCAGTTGCCAGCGGGGAATGTCGTCCCAGTCGACGAGGGTGATCGCGATGCCGGTGCGGCCCGCGCGACCCGTACGGCCGATGCGGTGCACGTACGTCTTCTCGTCTTCGGGGCACTGGTAGTTGATGACGTGGGTGACGTCGTCGATGTCGATGCCGCGTGCCGCGACATCGGTGGCGACCAGCACGTCGATCTTGCCGGCGCGGAACTTGTCGAGCGCCTTCTCGCGTGCGATCTGGCCCAGGTCGCCGTGCACGGCGCCGCAGGCGAAGCCACGCTCGACGAGATCGTCGGCGACCTTCTGTGCGGTGCGCTTGGTACGGGTGAAGATCATGGTCGCGCCGCGGCCCTCGGCCTGCAGCACGCGCGCGACGAGTTCGGCCTTGTCGAGCGCGTGCGCACGGTAGACGTGCTGCTGGGTGCGCTCGTGCACGGCCGACGACTCGGCTTCCTCCGCGCGGATGTGCGTCGGGCGGTTCAGGAAGGTGCGGGCGAGCGTGATGATCGGGCCCGGCATGGTGGCCGAGAACAGCATCGTCTGACGCTTGTCGGGCACCATCGTCAAAATGCGCTCGATGTCGGGCAGGAAGCCCAGGTCGAGCATCTCGTCGGCCTCGTCCATGACGAGTACGCCGATCTTGCCGAGGATCAGGTGACCCTGGTTGGCGAGGTCGAGCAGCCGGCCCGGGGTGCCGACGACGACGTCGACGCCCTTCTGCAACTGGGAGATCTGCTGCTCGTACGGGCGTCCGCCGTAGATCGAGAGGACTTCGAGGCCCTTCTTGCCGCTGCCGGGCAAGTACTTCGCGGCGCTCACCAGGTCGCCGGTCACCTGGACGCACAGTTCGCGCGTCGGGACGATGACGAGCGCACGCGGGGTGCCGTCGAGGGTCGTGGTGCCCGAACCGTCGGTGGTGATGCGGTTGAGCAGCGGGACCCCGAACCCGAAGGTCTTGCCCATGCCCGTGCGGGCCTGGCCGATGAGGTCGTCGCCCGCGAGGGCGAGGGGGAGTGTGAGCTCCTGGATTGCGAACGTACGGTCGATGCCGACCTCGGAGAGTGCCCGGACGATTTCGTCGCGGACGCCGAGCTCTCCGAAGGTGGGGGGAACGTGGGTGGAGTCGAGCTGTGCGGAGACGGTCGTTTCGGTCGCGTCGTCTTCGTGGTCGATTGTGATCTTGCTCAGGGGTCCGGCCTTCCTGGTCTCGGCACGCACGCACGAGGTCGGGCAGGGGACCGGCCTGCGCCTCAGCACGAGCATTGTCAGAAGCTCGGCGAAGCGCGGCGATCCGCGGTCGGGTGCGCGCACATTATCGGTGAAGCTCGCGGGCTGCGTTCAGCAGCTCGAAGCGCGAACTTCAAAGACCATTGTACCGGTTCCGGCGGATTCGCCGAGGTAGTACTACGCTTTGTCGTCATGGGAGCCGAATCGTCGCCGTCCACAGCATCATCCAGCCCGACCCTCGTCCCCGCCGACCATCCCGGCGTCGCCGAGTTGTTCGCGGTGATCGCCTACGGCGAGATCGCCGCGTTCTACCGTCTCGCGGAGGATGCCAAGTTCTCCCCGTCGGTACGGGGGCGTGTCGCCCTCGCGAGCATGGCAGCGGCGGAGATGAGCCACTTCGAGACGTTGAACGCGGCGCTCGACGACCGTGGTGTGGAGATCTACGCCGCGATGGAGCCGTACCGGCAGGCTCTCGACGCCTATCACGCGTCCACCACCCCGTCGACGTGGCTCGAATCCCTCGTCAAGGCGTACGTGGGGGACGGGATCGCCGCCGACTTCTACTGTGAGATCGCCGACCGGCTCGCCCCGGAGGTAGCCACGGTGGTGCGCGACGTGCTCGCCGCGACCGGGCACTCCGAGTTCGTCGTCCGTGAAGTCCGTGAAGTCGTGGAACGAAGCCCACTCCAGAAGGACCGCCTGATGTTGTGGGGGCGCCGGTTGCTGGGCGAAGCCATCACGCAGGCCCAGTACGTGCTCGCCCAGAACGAGGAGCTTGCCGAACTGGTGATTCTCACCTCGGGCGACCTCGCAGGCATTGCCGCCCTGTTCGACCGGATGCAGGTCGAGCACACCAAGCGGATGGCAGTGCTCGGACTGCATTAGCCTGGCGGTGACAAGCAGTACAGCCTGAGATTTCGGAGGTCCCCAGTGGAGGTCAAGATCGGCGTTGCGGACAGCCCGCGTGAACTCGTCCTCGTCAGCGACCAGACGCACGACGAGGTGGAAAAGCTTGTGACCGACGCACTGAGCGGCAATGGCAGCGGCGTGCTCGCTCTCATCGACGAGAAGGGCCGCAAGGTTCTGGTGCAGGCGGCGAAGATCGCGTACGTGGAGATCGGCCCCTCCACCATCGGGAAGGTCGGCTTCGCAGCCATCTGACCACCGGACCGATACGGCGAGAGGC